>CABUNB010000001.1 GCA_902492755.1 uncultured Collinsella sp.
AAGCGGTCGGCGGGGCCATTGTGGCTCTTGACAGCGGATTGGGTCATATGAGCGAAAGCCCACCAGAGCGAGCAAGGTGCCTTGAAACAAGGCGGCATTGACCTTCTGGTCATGCCGCCGAAGTTGAAAGGCAGATTGCCGCTCTGGTGGGCTTGCGGCGTCGGCCGGTTACGCGGTTTGTAAAACCGCGTAACTATTCACGGGCTCCGTACTGCTCGTAGTAGGCGTCGATAGCGGCCTTGAGCTCGTCATCGATGACGACCTTGCCGTCGATCTCGTGGTTGTAGAGGGTCTCGACGACCTCGGCCATGGAGACGATGCTCGCGACGGGGAAACCGTACTTGGCCTCGATCTCCTTCTGAGCGGTGGTCACGCCACCCTTGCCGACCTCCATGCGGTTGAGAGACACGATGAGGCCCTTGATCTCGACATCGGCAGCAGCCTTGACCTTGGGATAGGTCTCATCGATGGACTTGCCGCTGGTGGTGACGTCCTCGACCATGATCACGCGGTCGCCGTCCTGGGGCTCATAACCCAGCAGGTTGCCCTTGTCGGCACCGTGGTCCTTGGCCTCCTTACGGTCGCAGCAGTACTTGACCTCCTTGCCGTACAGCTCGTGGTAGGCAATGGCGGTCACGACGGCCAGCGGAATGCCCTTGTAGGCCGGTCCAAACAGCACATCAAAATCGTCGCCAAAGTTGTCGTGAATGGCCTGGGCGTAATACTCGCCCAGCTTCTTGAGCTGATAGCCCGTCACGTAGGCACCGGCATTCATAAAGAACGGGGACTGACGGCCGCTCTTGAGCGTAAAGCTGCCGAACTTAAGGACGTCGGACTCGACCATGAACTTGATGAACTCTTGCTTGTAAGCCTCCATGCGGGCTCCTCTCGTAATCGCGTACGTGCCTTCCAGTTTAGCGCAGGCAGGGCGCGTTGCGGGCGCGCTTTGAGGCCACGGCATTCTGTAAAGGCTTTGTCAGGGGCAATGGTTTTCCAAACAAAGGGGTTGACACGACAACCCCCCTCATCAAGAATACGGGCGGATTGTAACGGGTACGTGATACCCAAAGCGCATCGCGCCCGGCCTTAAGGAGGTGTGCCATGGAAGGCAGTCATAGTCGAAAAACCTGCATGTCGCCCTCGGCACGCCGCGAGGATTCCGCACACGCATAAGCGCCAACAGCCGACCGTCAAAACCACCACAAAGGTGCCCGTCCCCTTTGTGGTAGCTCGCGAGCATGACGTGAGCGACATCTAGGTTTTTTGAAGCAAATACGACACGTACGCTAACTCCCTTCAACAAGGAGGACCCTATGCTGATGCTCAAAACCGCCACGGTACTCGAAGCTATCTCCAAGCGCCGCCGCACGGCGCGCCCCGCCGCTCACACCGGCATGTCCAAGAACACCATATTCGCCGCCACCCATAGCGCCGAGGACGCCCTCGTGCTGCTCGACGCCACAGCCGACGGCCTCACCGCCGAGCACGCCGCCGAGCGCCTGAGCGCGGTCGGCCCCAACACCATCGAGGCGCCGACCAAGACGCTCGCCCGCCGCATCGCCGACGCATTCATCGATCCCTTCGCCGGCATCCTCGCCGCGCTCGCACTGGTCTCGCTCTACATCGACGTGCTCGCCGTGCCCGAGCCGCAGCGCGACCCCTCCACGGTCATCGTCATCGGTATCATGCTGCTGGTATCGGGCGGCATGAAGTTTATCCAGGAAGCCCGCAGCGGCAATGCGGCCGAGGCCCTCAAGGACCTGGTCTCCAACACCTGCTGTGCCCTGCGCGACGGCGAGCGCCTCGAGATCCCCTTCGATGAGCTCGTCCCCGGCGATGTGATCCGCCTCTCTGCCGGCGATATGGTGCCGGCCGATGCCCGCATCATCACCGCGCGCGACCTGTTTGTGATCGAGTCCGCGCTCACCGGCGAGAGTGAGGCCGTCGAGAAGACCGCTGCTGCCGCGGTCGTCGAGGGTGCCGACAGCTCCGCGCTGCCGCTCTCTGCCTGCAAGAACATCGTCTTTACCGGCACCTCCGTGCAAAACGGCACCGCCATGGCGCTTGTCGTTGCCACCGGCTCGGACACCTACCTGGGCGGCATCGCCAAGATGCTCAACGGGCGCGGCGAGAAGAGCGCGTTTGACCGCGGCGTCTCGAGCGTTTCCATGCTGCTCGTACGCCTCATGCTCGTTATGGCGCCGGCCGTCTTTGCCATCAACGCCGCCACCAAGGGCAATGTCATCGACGCGCTGCTGTTCGCCACGAGCGTGGCCGTGGGCATCACGCCGCAGATGCTTCCCGTCATCGTGACCACGAGCCTGTCGCAGGGCGCCAAGGACCTCGCCCGTCGCCAGGTTATCGTCAAGGAGCTGCCGGCGATCCAAAACCTCGGCGCGATGGACGTCCTGTGCTGCGACAAGACCGGCACCCTCACCGAAGACCGCATTGTGCTCGAGCGCTACCTCAACACCGACGGCAACGAGGATGCATGCGTGCTGCGCCATGCGTTTTTGAACAGCTTCTTCCAGACCGGCCTCAAAAACCTTATCGACCTGGCCGTCATCGACCGCGCCGATGTGACGCCCTCGGCCGCAGCACCCGATTCCATGCTGGGCCAGAGCCTGCGCGACCGCTATACCAAGGTGGACGAGGTGCCCTTCGATTTCTCGCGCCGTCGCCTGAGCGTCGTTGTCGCCGACGCCCAAGGCAAAACCCAGATGGTTACCAAGGGCGCTGCCGAGGAAATGCTCGAGATCTGCTCCTTTGTCGAGGTCGATGGCGCCGCCCAGCCGCTCACCGAAGATAAGCTCGCCCAGATTCGCAAGCAGGTCGCCGGGCTCAATGCCGAGGGCCTGCGCGTGATTGCCGTGGCGCAGAAGACCAATCCGCGCTGCGTGGGCGAGTTTGGCATCGCCGACGAGTGCGACATGGTGCTGATGGGCTTTTTGGCCTTCCTCGATCCGCCCAAAGCAAGCGCCGCGGGCGCCGTCGCCACCCTCGAGGCCAAGGGCGTGGCAGTCAAGGTCCTGACCGGCGATAACGACCGCGTCGCGGCCACCGTCTGCGAACAGATCGGTATCGACGCGAGCAACGTCTTGCTCGGCTACGAGATCGATGCGCTCGATGACGCCGAACTTGCCGAGCGCGCCGAGAACACCCACCTCTTCGCCAAGCTCTCGCCGCTGCAGAAGGCGCGTCTGGTGCGTGTCATGCGCGAGCTGCTCGGCCAAACCGTGGGCTTTATGGGCGATGGCATCAACGACGCCGCCGCCATGCATGCGAGCGATTGCGGCATCTCGGTCGATTCGGCCGTCGACATTGCCAAGGAATCTGCCGATATCATCTTGCTCCAGAAGGACCTGGGCGTGCTCGAGCGCGGCATCATCGAAGGCCGCCGCACCTACGGCAACCTACTCAAGTACCTCAAGACCACGGTGAGCTCCAACTTTGGCAACGTGCTATCCGTGACCGTCGCGAGCCTGTTCTTGCCGTTCTTGCCCATGAGCGCTCTGCAGCTGGTGCTGCTGTCGCTGGTCTACGAGATCGTGTGCATCGCGCTGCCGTGGGACACCGTCGACGACACCTGGACTGCCCGTCCGCGTGCTTGGGACGCCGCGTCCATCAAGGGCTTTATGCTCGAGCTGGGCCCCGTGAGCTCGCTGTTTGATATCGCGACTTTCGCCGCGCTCTTCTTTGTGGTGTGCCCCGCCGCCGTGGGCGCGAGCTGGGCCGAGCTTGCCGCCGCGGGCAACGTCACGGGCATGGAGGCCTTTGCGGCGCTCTTCCAGAGTGGCTGGTTTGTCGAGTCCATGTGGTCACAGACGCTCGTGATCCACATGCTGCGCTCCCCGCGCCTGCCGAGCGCGCGCGACCACGCCGCGCCCGCGCTGTGCGCCCTCACCGTGCTGGGCCTGGCGCTCGTCACCTGGCTGCCGGCAAGCCCCGTCGCCGATGCGCTGGGTCTCATGCCGCTGCCGCCAATCTTCTTCGCGCTGCTCATCGGCATTGTCGCCGCCTACATCGCGCTCACCCAACTGGCCAAGCGCCGCTACATCGCCCGCCACGGCGAGCTGCTATAGCACGGTGAGCCGCCACAGTAGACAGCCCAAGGGCAAAACCACCACAAAGGTGCCTATCCCCTTTGTGGTGGTTTTGGTGCGCTACGAGGCATTGGTCAGGCGGCTCCAGAGTTCGTCAATATCGATTTGGTCGCCGCCGCTCAGATAACCGGTGTGAATAAAAGACTCACTATAGATATAGATGTCATGCGCGCTGTCGCCATCATCTTCGGTGTCGTAGGCCGAAATCACGTAACGGTTGCCGTCGAGCGCCTTGACCAGCCAATACACGGAATCGTCGATTGTGTACTTCTCCTGCACTATCGACGCATCGCCGATTGCGCCGGTGAGCGCACGATCGCCCGTCGTATAGCCGCCCACCGAGAGCAAAATCGCCACGCTATCGTCTCCGCCGCCCGGCTCAAGCTCCTCGTACTCGGACTCCGAAAGCGGTATCGCGCTGTTCGCAAGTTCGTCCACGTCATCCGAAATCTTAGAAAAGGTAAAAGCGAAAAGTCCCGCGTCATCGGCGGCACCGTAGCCCACGCTCTCGCCTTGCCACTCATAGTTTTGATGCTTGAGCAGGCGCACTAGGTCGGCGCCATCCAAGTTGATCGCAGCATAGACCGTCACGTTGGCGTTGTCGTCTACACAGGCGGCGTCCGCCGTGGTCGCCTTCTTGGCACCGCCCGCGCCGCCCAATCCGCCCGAGCAGCCAGCCAGCGCACAAGCCAGCGCACCCGCGCCTGCCACAAAGGCCGCACGGTTCATCGTCACTTCATTCATCATGTTCGTTCCTCGCTATGGTATTGGCCGCGTCACACCTAGCCGAGCGCGCGTCCAGTCTTTTCCTGCCAAAATTCGTCTATCGTCGGAGCACCGCCGCCCTGGGTAAACCTACCGGTCTTGATAGCCTCCTCGGTAATGAGATCCAAGCGGTAGTCACCGTTTTCCATCGGGCTCGCCATGGCAACGTGCCGCGCCATGTTGGAACCGTATACGCACGCGATCCATGAGCCCGAAGCAATCTGCGCCCGGTCCTCGACCGGCACGGAAAAGCCCGCGATAACATCCTCGCAGCTCGAATAGCCCGAAAGTTGCAGCGTGAACATCACGGTGCTTCCGGTGCCGCCCTTGTCGAGCTTTCCGATTTCGTCCTCGCCGAGCCATTCGGTCGCGCCGTCCTTGCTGATATTGCAGACGCTGAGCACGTGTCCCGCCTCGTCCTCGTACATCTCGAGCGCGTCTTGCCAGGTATAGCCCTGCTGCGAGGCAAACTCCTGCAACTGCCAGCCCTTAAGCTCGAGGAGCGCCGCGATGCTGATGTTGCGGTGCGCATCCCAGCAATCATCCGACCACGTATCGAACGCATCCGCCGAGCCGCTGTCCGCGCCCGAGCCGCTGTCCGCGTCGCCGGAATCGCCCGACGTCGCACCCGCGTTCATCTTGTCCTTTACCGGGCGGTCGTCGTTAAAACCCGTCGCATCCTGCGTCCGCTGTCCGCCGCACCCCACAAGCGTCAGCAGCGCCGTTCCCGCCGCCGCGACAAATGCCGCGCGCGAAAGTACCGTCTCCCTCATCATTGTTCCTTTCCCGTTCTTTAGCACAATGCCGAGAAACACACCCGGCATCGATTCACACATAAGCCACCCCACGCTATTGACGAGGCAGTTCCGTCCAGCCAAAACCGGGTTCAAAACCATCGCGTGTACCGATCACATCGCCCGAACCGTTGACCCAGGCCTGGTCGGCCATCACCGAGACCTCGACATCGGTGCCGTCGGGTCTGGTGTAATGGTTGACCCCGCGAATGGCATCGGAATACGAGGCGGCGCCCGTCCCCACGCCCGCGCTGGAAAAATTGGCGGCGCTGGCAGACATATTCGCGGCGTGCTGACGGTCGCTGCGATCGAACCACGCCTGCTGGTAGCTGTCGAACGCCGCCTGTTGCGAGGCATGCATCTGTTGCCAGGCTGCAAACTGCTGTTGCTGCTGGGCAATGTTCATCTGCGTGCGTTGGCGCTGCTCAAGCACCATCTGCTGCTTTTGAGCTGACGCTTCGCGTGCAATCGCCGGATTGAGCCGCAGAGTCGACGCCATTGATGCAAGCGCCGTGGAGGCCGCCTCGTCCAGGCGACCTTCTGGCGCAGCCAAACAGAAGCTGTCCCTGATACGCCACTGCAGCAGGTCGGCCGCGCCCAGCTCGAACGACGCTCCGTCCGGGCAACCGCCTCGACCCGTGGGCTGTTCTTGCGCGACGCCCTGTCCCGCCGCTGCCGCCGCCTGGCGCTCGCGCAGGCGCTTGCCCAAAACACCGCCGATCAGTCCACTCGAAAGGCCCGCGCCCAGCAGCGCCTCGGCCCCCGCGGCAACACCTTTGCCCATAGAACCCGCGACGCCGCCGATTGAAAACATATAGCCCTCGACTTTGGCCGCCACCGCGAGCTCGGTGGGCACCGGAGCGCCCGTGAGCCGATATCGACGCATGCGGCACTCATAGACCACATCACTCGGCTCCATCGAAAAGCCCTGGATCGCAAAGTCGTTTGCCGCCTCGCGCTTTACGCGGGCACGCTCGCGCTCGATATCGACCGCCGCGCTCGATGGGTACGGTTGCTCGGCAACAACCTCTGCCCGCGCGCCCAGCCGTGCTGCACAGGCCTGAGCCAGCTCGTCGCAAGCTGCCTCCACGTGCACAAACACCTTGCGTTCGGTTTGCGTGGGGATACGCTTGGCAACGGCGCCCGCATCCACGTAGCAGAGCTCGGAGCGGTACACAATCCGTTCACCCATCGGACCCGCCGCCGTCACGCCAACCGAAATCGGGCAGTCGAAACTGCCGTTGCGCTCAAGATGCGCCTCTTCGATATGCCAGCCCCGCGGCAGCGCCACCTGCGCGAGTGCCTGGCCGCCGGAGGTATCGCATGCGGCATGAAGCTCAAGGTCACCGATGTGAGGCATATCCGTCGTGGCCGCGTCACGAGACGACGACGCGACGCCGGCAGTCTCCACCGACGCATCGGCCGGCGCGTCCACACTCGGGTCGCCGCCTTCGTCCGCATCGTCATCGGCAGTCGCCCCATCTGTAGCCCCCACGGCGTCCGAGCAGCCCACAACGCCCTCAAGTCGGACGCCGCACCCCGGGCAAAATCGCACCGTCACGCCGGCGACCCGAGGCAGCTGCGCCCCACACGCTGGGCAGAATCTCAAGTCACTCATCCCGTACACCCCTAATTTCGTTAGCTGTTTTTGATCGCGGCAAGATGCCGCCATAACTCATCGGCACCGTTAAGTCGGTACGCCGTCTTATCGAGCACGATGTTTTTGCCCTCAAGTTCTACCGATTGCTCCGAGCCATCCGCATAGACAAAGACGAGCGTTCGGCCGGCATCGCTCGTCCGCTCATCCACCGCATCCCCCACGGTGCAGCCATCGAGCACAGCAAAAGTCGATGCGACCAGTTCGGCATCGTCGGTCTCATAGACCGTCCGCGCCTCCCCGTCCTCGATAAGCTTGACCGCCACCGGAACGGCAGCGCAATCGTTGAGCGACACTTGCGCGGCAGTCTTTCCCTGAGCGCCATGGTCGCCGGCAACGTAAACTCGCAAGAGTGTCACCGCCGCAGCAAAGACCACCACGGCGATAAGCGCGCCCGCAATTTTATTAGACGCGCAATCCCGAGACGCCATAGGTGCACCCCCCTCCGTTCTGCTCTGCTCAGCATCACATTCATATGCCTTTGAGCACCAAAACGGCAGGTGACAAATGTCTCATATTCATATTTTTGCAGGTAAAAAACCACCACAAAGGTGCCTGTCCCCTTTGTGGTGGTTAGCTAGTCTTGGGGTGTCCAGGACCAGAAGAAGTTGATGAGGGCTACGCGCGAGGAGGCACCGGTCTTTTTGTTGATCGAAGCGATGTGGCGATAGAGTGTGGAGCGCGAAAGGAAGAGTGCCGTCGCCACGTCCTGCACGCTGTCGTCCGAAACGACCAGCGCCTCCAGAACATCGCGCTCGCGCTTGGTGAGCCCAAAGGCGGCAACGAAGCCATCGAGCCGATCGTCAAACGAAAGCTCCGGCGCCTCCAGGGGCACCGTGTCGGCCTGGCCGGGCTCACAGCTCACGCCAAGATCGTCGGTGGCAAGCGCCAGCCCGCCGTGCGTCGCCTCGCCCTCACCGTCTTGTCCAAACTGTCCCAACAGCGAAATCGCGATGCCGACAAACAGCACGAGCACGACGCTCACTGCCGCCAGCACGTTTTGACTCGAGATAATCGCCACCGCCGGAGCCGTCACGAGCATCGAGCAAACGTTGTTGATAACACGGCCCATGCACGGCCACAGATACGCCCAGCGGGCATACATCGAAATCGCGGCGAACTTCGTGGTGAAGAACACCACGAAAAAGCCCGTGCCAAGGTAAAAGATAATCGTGGCGGCGAGCGTGTTGCCACCGTTGCCATCGGTGATAAGCACAAAGAATGAGAGCGTGGACAGCATGGCGGCGCACGTCATGATGATATTCATATACGAACGCCCACGCAGGTCATACAGGACGCCGGCGGCAAGGGCGCTCACAACCAGCAGCAAGCGCGGCCAGTCGCCCAGGTCGATAGCGCCAGCGGCATGCGAGGTCGTAAGGCCGGCATTGAGGGCCGCGAACACGCCGGTGAGGCAAGCGGTCGCCACCGTCAGACGCACCACGGCACCCTGAAAGGCCGCCTTTGCCTCGGGGTCATCGTGCCACCTGGCGCCACGCTCCGACGCATCGACCGATAGCTCCGCAAACTCGACCTCGAACTCGGGCGCAGGCTCATCACGCAATTTAGCGCGGCGGACACCGTGAAGCAGCCCCACCAGCGCAATCGCACAGGCAATGAGAACAGACTGCTGGGGAATGCCCGCAGGCATCACCATATGGTTGAGCACCTGCACCAAAATGCCCACAGCATAGGAAACCGCCACGGCGCGCGCCAGGCAGGGCGTCTGCGCAAAACGCCGCGCAAGATTGGCATGGGCGGTCGATCCGCAATAGCCCAGGGCGCAGCACGCCACCAGACCGCCGGCAATTACTACCTCAAACCGCACTGCCATAATCATCAGCAGCAACGCCGATACCAACAGCACGCCTGTAATATCGCTCGTCGCATCGATCGTCTGGGGACAGCGATAGTACAGAAATGGGCGCACGAAAAAGCCAATCACGCTCGCGCCGACAACGATGCTCTCGTAGATGACGACCTCACTCGATGGCACGAACTCGACCATGCGCGCATCAAAGAGATACTCGCACGCCAAAAACGTGAAGAAGAACAGCGCTAGGCACAGAATCTCCCGCATGCCCCGGCGCAAATATGCGGTTGTGTCTCCCAGGTCCCTCATGGTAACCCCCACCCGCTTTGTTGTCCGGAACACCATTTTAATAAAGAACCAATCTCAATATCGAAGCCGAGCTCGAAATACTGTAAATTCGACCCCAGCCGTCCGCATGACGCCGCGATTTTGAGCCGCATGACCCAGAAGGGGCGCGCGCGGTCTCTAGCTCGACAAAGAGTGTCCCCAACTGCCACTCATTTAAGTACGTCCCCAATGAGTGCAAGTGCCGCAAGTGCCAATCAAATGACGAGAGTGGATAATCTCCCACTTTGAGCCCGCATGCAGGCCAAAAACGGGAGATTATCCACTCTCATTCTGTGGGTAGTCATTGGGGACGTTCTTAAACGACTAGTCAAACAAGAACGTCCAATGATTATGTCCAATGTGCTACACCAGGCGAATGGCCTCCTGGACGGCACCGTAAAGGTTGGCGTCGTTGCCGAGCTCGGCCGCCTTTATCTGCGGCACAGGAATGCCGGCAAGGGTCCCTTCATAACTCGCGAGGGCCAGCGGCATCTGCGCACGCAGGGCATCAACGAGCTCGGGATGGCACGAGATGCCGCCTGCGATCACAAAGACCTCGGGGTCGAGCACGGCCTGCAGGTTGATGAGCTGTCCGTCAAAGGCGCGAGCGTAGCGGTCGAGTGCGCGCTGCGCCGCCATGTCACCACTCGCGATCCACTCAAAGACGCGGCGGCCGTCCACCGGAGAACCCGCAGGCAGGCCCTTCTCGGCAACGGCAGCATCGCGGAGCACACGCCAACCGCCCGAATCGGCAAAGGAGTTTCCCATGTTCGCGGCAGTCGTGACATCGTTGCGCAAGAAGCTGAACTCGCCTGCAAAGCAGTGCGCGCCGCGCAGGACCTTGCCGTCGATGACGATACCGCCGCCGATGCCCGTGCCGATAGCGAGCACCACGCCAAAACGCGTCCCGCGCAGAGCGCCAGCCGCATACTCACCGAGTGCACAGCACTTACCGTCGTTATTGACGGCAATCGGCACCCCCAGTGCCTCGCGCATGAGCTTTCCGAGCGGACAGCCATCCATAAACGTGAGCGCACCACCGCGATGGATCGTTCCTGTGACATCTCCCTCGTAGATGCCGCCGGGCGCACTCACGCCCACGGCGCTCACGCGCTCGCGATACGGCTCGACGAGCGAGATCAGCGCCGCGACCGTCTCCTCAGCCGTGGTAAAGCCCGTCGGCAGGCTTCCGCGCTCGCGGATGGAAAAATCCTCGCCCAGCACAGCCCATTTAACGGCCGTACCGCCCACATCGATTCCAAAAAACTCCTGCATGTTCACTCCTTACAAGCGTAGCCCCGGACGCGCATCGCCGCGACCATCACAGGGGCTACCCCCCTGCGATGGTCGTGCAGCAAGTCACGCCCGGTGCCGATTATCTCTGTTTTACGCCTCTAATTTGGTCAGGCGAAGCATCATATACTGCTTACTTGGGAGATCGATGCGGAACTTGCCCTCAAAGGTTCCGGGAAGCTCCTCCTCCGTCATGCCCCATGTGTCCACGACACTCACCTTGTATCGAGCGCCCGACTCGCCCTCAAACTCACGAGACCACTCATTTAAGTACGTCCCCAATGAGCGTGGCGGAATGGCTCCCCTTGGCAGCTTAAAGCCGTCATGCAGGAACCATTCCGTCGCAGCCTAATGAAAGGGACTGGGTTGTAAATGTCGGAGAAGAGCCGTTAGCGCCCGGGGGCCAGGATAACCAGAGCGTCGTGCTCAAAGGGATGCTGAGCCACGCGCACGGTGCCGTCACCGTTATCGCGGACGGGCAGCTTGGCGATGCGCTTGTCCTCCATGTCGAGGACCGTCGCCGTCCAGCCGCGCGCGCCGTCGAGCTTAAACTTGAGCGCCGTGGTGCGCGGCAGGTACGTAACGACGCGATCGCCAACGCGCGCCACACGAATGGCCTCGCGCGCGTCATCGAGGAGCTCCTGCGCCGGAACCACGGCAAGCGCGTCGTCGGCAGCCGTGGCACCCAGGCCGGCAAGCACATGCTCAATCGCGCCAAAGTCCCACACGCCCGCAAACTGCAGGCACTCTTGCCAGCGGAACGGCATGTCGAAGCCCTCGCCCAGCACCGAGCCTTGGCTGCGCGATGTCTGCCAGTTCCAAACGCCGTGTGCGCCGTAAGTTACGCCGGCACTGGCGCCGGCAAGAATCGACGACCATACGCTCGCGCGGCAATCCTGCGCGGTGAAGCGCCAGTACACATTGCGCGACGCACCCATCTGCTCGTAACAAGGCTCAGAGTTGACCATCGGCTTTTTAGGGTAGTTGGCGATAAAGTCCTGCGGCAGACGCCATGCCTCGGGCTGGCCCTCGTAGTTGTGGCCGGGCTGGAACATATAAAAGTCCAGACGGTCCAGATACTGCGCCGGAATGGTGCGATTGGCGCGGTTGATATGCATGGTGCGCAGCGCCTCGGGCGCGCGCTTGACGACCTCGTCGAGCGCGTCCTCGTAATAGGCGATCGCCTCGTCGCCGGCAAAGTCGGTATCGCCCGTCACCACGTAGACGGGGTTGAACTCGCCCAGGTTCTCGACGACGCGGGCAACGTGGGCACGGACCTCCTCACGCGGCATAACCTCGGCGCCGCAACGCTCGGCGATCTTGGCACCCCAGGTACCGGGCACGTAGTTGCACCACATAAGCACGAGCGCCGGACGGATGCCGTGCTCGACGGCAGCACGGCACATGGCGGCGGCGCGGTCCCAATATGCCTGGTTGGGACGGGACCAATCAAAGTGCACGCCGTCCTCGCTGGCATAGGGCCAAATGCCCAGGTCGGGGCAGCAGCGGTCCCACTGCGGCAGCGTGTTGATCTGCAGCACATTCATGCCCTGCTCGGCACGGCGGGTCAGGTAGTAATCCCAGTCATCCTCGGCAATGCTCGTAAATGCGCTCCAGCACGTATCGGCAAACCAGAAGAACGGTTTGCCCTCGCACAAAAAGCCGTCCTGGCGACCGTTGACGGTCAGCTTTCCCAAACTCATCTGCATGTCCTTTCGTTTGATAAAGGATTTGCGAACCGTCGGGGGCTTTCGCGGTAACCCCGTGCGAAAGCCCCTGCCGCTTGGCAAACCCTCGCGGGCGAATCCCGTCCGCCCCATCAGTCTACCTTGCAAGAAGGGCCCCGCCGGGCTTACGCCTGACGGGGCCCTGTCGTGTAGGTGAGGTCATATGTGACCGAACGGTTTGGCCTTAGGCCTCCATCTCGGCGAGTTCCTCCTTGGAGAAGCCGCAGGCAAAGACGACGGCAGCGGCGATGACAAAGGAGATTGCCATACCAACGATAGCCCAGACGGTGTTCATCTGGCCACCCTGCAGGTAGTTGGTGAAGACCAGGAAGTTGGACGCACCGCCTGCGAGGTAGTAGGTAACACCCATGAGGCCGGAGAACACAGCACCGATGGCACCGCCGATGAACATACCGAACATGGTGCGACGGAAGCGCATGAGGATACCGAAGAGCGCAGGCTCGGTAACGCCGCCGGCGATGGCGGAGATGACGTAGCCGATGGCGAGGGATTTCTCGTCAGGGTTCTTCATCTTAAGGAAAGCACCGAAGGCGCAGCCCCAGACAGCGGCCATAGCGCAGTTGGTGGAGACGAAGACGAAGGGGTCGTAGCCGGCGGCGATGATCTGGACCTGAGCGAGCAGGATGACGGGCATGTGCATACCGCAGACCACGAAGAGCTGCCAGAAGGCGCCGAGGACGGCCATAACGATCAGGACACCGAAGCCACCCATGTCAGCCAGACCGAAGAGGGCGTTAGCGATGAGGCTACCGATCTCGTTGCCGAGCGGGGCAAGGACGATGAAGGCGATGGGGATGGTGACGATCATGGTGCAGAACGGCGTGAAGACCGTGGAGAGCACGTCGGGCATGACCTTCTTAAAGAACTTCTCGACGAAGTAGAGGACCGGCACCGAAAGGATAATCGGCAGGACGGACTGCTGATAGTTGGCAGCGGCGATCTGGATGCCGTAGACGGAGATGATTCCGCCGCCATCCTGGGTCGCGACGCTCACGACGGACGGGGCCATGAGGGCGCCACCGAGGAGCATGCCCAGAACCGGGGAGGCGCCGAGCTTCTTAGCAGCGGCATAGCCCAGGTAGATGGGGATAAAGGTAAACGTGGCCTCGTACAGGGTGGTGTAGAGGAACGTGTAGGTCGGATCGGTGTCGGAAAGGACGCCGAGCATGGTGGGGCCGAGGACCGCAGCGATGGTGCGGAACAGACCGCCGGCCATGAGCAGCGGGATCAGCTGGGTCATGGAGCCCGACAGATAGTCGAGGATGATGTTGGGCAGGTTCTTGAGCTCGAACTTCTCCTTGGGAGCGTCGAGGTTCTCGTCGACCGCGGCACCCTGCTTGACGCCGGAGATGGCGACGAACTCGGCGAGCACCTTGGGCACGTTCTGGCCGATGATGACCTGGAGCTGGCTGCCGGCGAACTGGCAACCCAGAACACCCTTGACCTTCTTGATCTTCTCCACGTCGGCCTTGTTGTTGTCCTTGAGCGTCAGACGCAGGCGCGTCATGCAGTTGGTGGCGACGGTGACGTTCTCCGCACCGCCCACGAGCTCGAGGACATCGGTGGCAATCTGCTTGTTATCTACTGCCATGGGACCCCTCCCCATATCTTCGTGTGCCCACCCTTATGAGTCGGGCACGCCTTTGGCCTGGCGGCTATAACCCCTTACGGTCGCCAAGCCCTTGGATACGCTGTCGTAAACAAAGTGTTTACTGAACGTTTACGGCGTTTAGTTTACACGGAACGATCGATTTGTGGCAATTTTGCCGCTTACCGTCCGGTGAACGGTAGGAAATCGGGGGTGAACGTAATTGAATGGCGTGGGGTTTCATATCGATGTGTTTGTCTCGATTCAGTCGTTTACGTGGGCTTTTGCTTTTTCTAGCCCCTCCGCAGTCTGTTTACTCATCAACAAAATACCTGATAGATGCTAGTAAACGCATGTTTAGTACTTCACTGAGTGTTCATTTAGACCGTTTACCGAGTTTATCAGCCTGTTCTCTAATTCTGCATTACACTAAACATGTTTAGATTGTATTGCCGCAGATGTTTATCACTCGCGGCGCAAAGGAGGCCGCCTCATGGAACTTAAATCGTGCACCTACGCAATCGTCACCAGCTTGGGTGACTTTGGCCCCTGGATCAGCAAGGTTGTGCTCGACCTGCCGTGCACCGTGCGCGCCAACGACATTGACGCGCACTCCTTCCATATATATGTAGAGCGCCACGAGCGCACGGGCGAGGTCCTGATGCGCAAGGAGCGCGGCGCCGACCACGCCGCACCTTCCGTTGGCTACATCGATGTGCTCGCCGCCTACCCGTGCGACGAAAACGGCCGCAAGCTCGCCTTTGGCACGCATGTAGCACTCGAGGTCGCCGAGCAACGCCTGACCAAAAAGATCGAGGGCGGCGTGATGGGCTCGCGCATGCTCGACAACCAGCTGCGCATCACGCAGCTCGAAGCCCTTCCCGGCAACGACGGCGACGACCCCACCTGCGGCCTGGTCTTCGACACCTGCCGCGGCGACATCTGCCCCGCGCTCAAGGGCTGGAGCAAAGCCACGCAAAAGACCCCCGTCAACGGCATCGCGCTCGAGTACGGCTTCTATGAGCCCAGCTTTAAGGCCGAAGACTCTGCCTGCTTCAATCCCTTTGCGCCCGAGGCCACGGTCGTGCCCCAGAAGGCCCCGCTCGTGGTGTATCTGCACGGCGCCGGCGAGGGCAAGGGCGCCACGCAAGGCGAAGGCGCTACGCGCGCCTATATCGGCAACCGCGTGACGGCCATTAGCCAGGCGCAGATCCAGCGCTACTTTGGCGGCTTTGCCTGGGTGCTCGTGCCGCAGTCGCCCACGTTTTGGATGGACAACGGCGTCGAGCAACTCGGTCGCTCCAACCAGAGCATCTACTCCTCCGTGCTCAAGGCGCTTATCGACGAGTTTGTCGCCGAGCATGCCGACCGCATCGACACCGACCGCATCGTGGTCGCCGGTCTTTCCAACGGCGGCTTTATGACCCTGCGCCTGTGCGCCGACTACCCCGATTTCTTCGCCGCGGGCCTTCCCTGCTGCGCCCCGTGGTACAACGCCACGGACGAGGACGTGGCCGCGCTCGCCAAGACGCCGCTGTGGTTTACGCACTCCAAGGGCGACGAGCTTGTGTCACCGCAACAGACCGTGCTGCCGCTCACGGCGCGCCTGCGCGATGCCGGCGCCAACGTGCACCTCACCTACTTTAGCCATGTCGAAGACCTGACCGGCGTGTATCGCGAAGCCGACGGCTCGGCCAAAAAGACGTTCAACCACGGCGTGTGGATCCACCAATTCAACGACCTGTGTTATCAAGACTTCGACGGGGGCAACGTACTCATCGACGGCGAGCCGGTGGGCTGCTGGGAGTGGTCGGCCAGGGTCGACAGGTAATCTTTCCCGGCGCGGGGACCGGGGCTTAGTTTTGCAAACGTCCTCGGGCATGCATGGGTCGGCGCTTTGCGCTTCGCGCTGCGCCGATCCATGCCCCCTGCGGAATGTTTGCAAAACTAAGCCCCGGCCCCCGCTGCGTTGACGTTGCTGTAGACCCTGGGCGAGCGCTTCCGGCTGACCGCCGGGTTGACGGCGATGGGGGCGTGGGGTCCCGTCTTGCCTTGCGCGTAACTGGCTGAAATGATCTTGGTTGGAGCTGTTTTTATGTCCCAGAATTTGACTCGGGTGATTGTTACTACTGATATGGAAGTCGATGATATGAACTCGCTCGTTCATTTGGCTCTGTATCTTAACTTGCTTGACGTGCAGGCTGTGGTGTATACGGCTTCGCAGTATCACTTTCTTGGGGATGGCGTGCATACGCTCGGTGAGGTGAATCCGCATTGGCGGACTAAAGGGCGTCGCTCTTATGAGTGGGATGTTGTGCCTCATGAGCCTGATCCGCTGGCTGGGGAGCTTCTTGAGTATCGGCCATTTCCTGAGCATTGGATTGAGAGTCTCTGGAGTAATGAATATGCCCAGGCTTGGCCGCAGTTGCAGGCTAATGCGGCTGCCGCCGGCGAGCCGCCGTTTCCCTCGCCTGCTCAGATGATTGAGCGTACGTTTGTAGGCAATGTTGCTTTTGAGGGCGATGTGCGTGAGGAGACTGAGGGCTCGCGCGTGATTGCGCAGGCGATTTTTGATGATGACCCGCGTACGCTTTGGCTGCTCAGCTGGGGTGGCATGAATACGATCGTTCGTGCGCTCATGAGTATTGCTGAGCGCTATCGCGATACGCCCGAATGGTCTTCTGTGCAGCAGCGCGTCTATCAGAAGGTGCGCGTGATGGGCGTTGCCGATGGCGTGGGACAGGACAATTCTTGGCTCGACCATGGGCGCGAGCTTTTTCCCGAGCTCATCTTTTGGTGCGTGCCCTATATGTACGGCGGCTACGTTGATGCCAAGATGGCTCAGCCCGATACGCTGCCGCTGTTTCAGGCTCCCTGGCCTGCACAGAATCTCACCCAAGGCAACGGCCCCCTTATGACGCGCTATATGCTCTACGGCGATGGCAAGGTGTACGAAAACGAGCCCGAGCGATTCCAGTTTGGCAAGCATGCCCGCTTGGATTGGGGCTTGGAAGGCATGCCCGCAATGCAGTTTGAGCGCGGCGATTTTATGGCCGAGGGCGATAGCATGACCTATATTCCGCTGCTGCCCTTTGGCCTGCGCGGTATCGACAATCGAGACTTTGACACGTTGCTCGGGCGCATGTTCCTTGACGGACATCCTGACTCGAATGCACCCGCGGGATTTGCGGCCATGGGCACGCCGGCAGAGGGTAACCCCAATCCCTACCTGCGTGCTTACCAGGAGGACTTCGCCGCCCGTGCGCAGTGGTGCGACGCAGCACCCGAGGCATGCTCGCATCCGGCACATGTTGTTGAGGCTACGGACGACCGTGAAGCCGCGGCTGGAGAGCGCGTTGCCCTGGCGGCAACCGTCGTCGACCCCGATGGCGCAGGTTCCGACGCACGCTGGGATGTCGCCATGGGACCGACAAGCTACGCAGGCTCCCAGGATTTGTCGCTTTGGCAAGAATGTGCCCTGGACACTGCCTTTACCGTGCCCACCGATGCACAACCCGGTGACCGCTTCGTGCTCACCCTCAGCGTGCAGACGCGCGCCGAGCGCCCCTGCACCCGCTACGCCCAGGTCGCCATCACCGTCGCGTAGCAAGCGACAGCGCCCACATTCGACAAAGAGTGTCCCCCAGGCGCCAAACGAGCGAGGATTTTTGGACACCCAAATGACGAGAGTGGATAATCTCCCACTTTGAGCCTGCACACAGGCCAAAAACGGGAGATTATCCACTCTCATTTTGCGGCACTCATTGGGGACAGACTTAAATGAGTAGTTTCACTCATTTAAGTACGTCCCCAATGACTAGTCAAAAATGGGCCATGTGTCCCAGTTGTGGAGACTCGTTGAGCCGTCTGGGTATCGTGAAAGGCTGCGCACTCCCCCATCATCAAAAGTGACACACGCTACCTGTTGATGGGAGGCAACCATGGGCTTCTTTGACAAGATGTTCGAGAAGAAAGAGTGCGCGATTTGCGGTACTGAGCTGGGGCTTCTAGGTAAGACCAAAATCAGCGAAGGCTACCTGTGCAAAGAATGCGTCGGCAAGCTCTCCCCCTTCTTTGGCGGTTATCGCTCTAGCACCGCGGACGACATTCGCGAGCAGCTCGCCTATCGCGAGGCCAATGCCGAGCGCCTGGCATCGTTCAATCCCACGCGCACGCTCTCGGCCGGACGCACCAATATTATGCTCGACGAGGACGCGGGCCTGCTGATCATTACCTCGCAGACGCGCTGGCGCGACGCCAACCCCGACATCATCGAGTTTTCGCAGGTGCTCGGCTGCGATATGGATATCGATGAGCACCGCACCGAGATCTATCGCGAGACCAAGGACGGCGAGCGCGAGAGTTATGACCCGACGCGCTACGACCTGGATTACGACTTCAATCTGACCATCCACGTCAACACGCCGTACTTTACCGAGATCGACCTGCGCGTGAACGACTCCACCATTGAGCAGCGCGGGTCCATCGAGTACCGCGAGGCCAAACGTCAGGCAACCGAAGTCCGCGACGCGCTGGTGCAGCTGCGTCAGGAGACGCGCGACAGCGTCGTTGCCGCTAAGGCCCCCAAGACCGCGGTCACTTGCCCCTTCTGCGGTGCCACCACCATCCCCGATGCCAGTGGGCGCTGCGAATACTGCGGCGGCGCCATCGGCGCATAGCCCCCGGCACGGAAAGGACCGATCATGGCCTTCGAAAGCGTTAACTATCAGTGCCCTGCCTGCGGCGGCCCGCTGCATTTTGCAAGCGCCGAGCAAAAGCTCGTCTGCGACTACTGCGACTCGCGTTTTGAAGTCGAAGAAGTCGAGGCTCTCTATCGCGAGCGCCAGGACAAGGCAGATGCCAAAGCCGATGCGGCGGCCGCAACATCCAAGCCTGCATCCGACGATGCGGTGCAGGAGCTTGCCGAAAACGCCGGCTATATCTGCTCGTCGTGCGGAGCCGAGCTGATTTCGGACGGCACCGTCGCCGTCACCACCTGCCCGTACTGCGGCAATCCCGCCGTGGCACCCGGTCAGCTCTCGGGCGACTTCTCGCCTGACCTGGTGATCCCGTTTAAGCTCGAGCGCGACGATGTCATGACCGCACTCAAGGAGCACTACAAGGGCAAGATCTTGCTGCCCAAGAGCTTTGTCACCGGCAACCACATCGACGAGGTCCAAGGCGTCTACGTGCCGTTTTGGCTCTACGGCGTCCGCGTGGACGGCGAAGTGTACTTTGACGCAACCAACGAGACCGTGACCGAGGAATCCGACCGCACCGTCACGACCACCGACCACTACGATGCCTACCGTAAGGGCAATATCTCGTTTGAGCGCGTGCCCGTCGACGGATCGTCCAAGATGCCCGACGGCCACATGGACGCCATCGAGCCGTTTGACTACGAGGCGCTGCGCCCGTTCTCGGTCGCGTATATGCCCGGCTACATCGCCAACCGCTACGACGAGGACTGCGAGACCTGCAAGGCGCGCGCCGAGCGCCGCATGGAGGAGAGCACGATCTCGGCCCTGCGCGAGACCGTCGTCGACGAATACGACGACGCCACGGTCGAAAGCAAGCAACTCGACTACACCTGGGAAGACAGCGACTACGCCCTGTTCCCCGTCTGGATGCTCTCCACCTCGTGGAACGGCAAGAGCTACCTGTTTGCCATGAACGGCCAGACCGGCCGCATGGTCGGCGAGCTCCCCTGCTCCAAGCCCAAGCTCATCATCGCCTCGGTGCTGTTCTTTGTGATCGGATTTATCCTCTCCCAGATTCTCTTTATGGGCGAATACGCCTTCGATCCGGATTACCTCACCTTTGATATCGAGGGCATCCTCATCAACATCGTGGCGCCGCTGATCATCGTGATCATCGGAGACGTGCTGCTGGTAAGCCAGCTCAAGACGGCCAACGAGGCGACCCACGCCGACGAGTACTGCGGCGAGCTCGACCTGGTCGAAAAGCACGACACCTTCAGCCATACCGAGACCACCGTCGTCATGAAGGACAACAAGGACGATTAACCATTCTGACCAATACCACCCCGACTTTAACGAGAAAGGAAGATCACCATGGGACTCTTGAAAGCTGGATTGGGAGCTGCCGGCGGCGTCATGGCCGACCAGTGGAAAGAATTTATCTATTGTGAATCGATGCCCGCTGACGTCTTGGCCTGCAAGGGCGTCAAGCGCACCGGCGGCCGTAGCTCCAACACGCACGGCGAGGACAACGTCATCTCCAACGGTTCCGTCATCGCCGTCAACGACGGCCAGGGCATGCTCGTGGTGCAAAACGACAAGATCATCGAAGTCGCGCTTGAGCCCGGCGAGTTCGTCTTCGACACCGGCAGCGAGCCGAGCGTCTTTAGCGGCAACCTGGGCGACTCCATCAAGGAAACCTTCGCCAATATCGGCAGCCGCTTTACCTTTGGCGGCGACGCGGGCAAGGACCAGCGCGTCTACTTCATCAACACCAAGGAGATCATCGGCAACAAGTACGGCACCGCCTCGCCCGTGCCCTTCCGCGTGGTCGACAACAACATCGGTCTGGACGTCGACATCTCCGTGCGCTGCAACGGTGAGTATTCGTACCGCATCACCAACCCGCTGCTGTTCTACACCAATGTGTGCGGCAACGTGACCGATAGCTACACACGCGACAAGATCGACAGCCAGCTCAAGTCCGAGCTGCTCACCGCCCTGCAGCCCGCCTTTGCCAAGATCTCGGAGATGGGCATCCGCTACAGCGCCATCCCCGGCCACACCACCGAGCTCGCCCGCGCGCTCAACGAAGTCCTCTCCGCCGACTGGCGCGACCTGCGCGGCGTCGAGATCGTGAGCTTTGGCGTTAACTCCATCGCCGCCTCGCAAGAAGACGAGCAGATGATCAAGGACCTGCAGAAGGCCGCGGTCATGCGCGACCCCACCATGGCGGCAGCCAACATTGCCAGCGCCCAGAGCGACGCAATGCGCGCGGCAGCCGCCAATCCCAACGGCGCGATGGCAGGCTTTATGGGCATGGGCATGGCAGGTGGCATGGGCGGCATGAACGCCAGCCAGCTGTTCGCCGCCGGCCAGGCACAGCAGCAGGCCGCCCCGCAGCCGGCTCCGGCACCCGCTCCCGCACCGGCTCCCGCCGCTGCTCCCGCGGCCGGCACATGGACCTGCAGCTGCGGCGCCACCAACACCGGCAAGTTCTGCTCCGAGTGTGGCAGTCCCGCACCCGCCCCGGCACCGGCCAAGTGGTTCTGCCCCAACTGCGGCAGCGAAAACGGCGGCAAGTTCTGCAGCAACTGCGGAACGCCCAGGCCCTAGCCCCTCTATCTGGTAATTGGCGGGGGATCCGCCGCCCCCGCTCCTGCTTCTATGGGTTTCGTTCGATTAAGGAGGACACCATGAAGACAACGTTCAAAAAGTCCGTACTCGCATTCCTGACATGCGTCCTGGCGCTCGCCTTTGCCCTAACGGGCTGCAGCGGCGGCGGCAAAGACCCCAAGGCCAACTTCGTCGGCAGCTGGGAACTCTCGGGTGGAACCGTGGATGGCGAAGAGCTAACCGATGAGTACATGAAGATGCTCGAGGATTGGGGTGTCCACTGCGTCCTGATTCTCGATGAGGACGGTACAGGTGCCCTCGACCTGTTCCTTGAAGTCGTCGACCTTAAATGGGAGGCAAAGGACGCCACCACCGTAACCCTCACCGCCGAAGACGAGTCGTATGACATGAAGCTCAAGGACGGCAAACTCATCCTCGAAGAAGATGACGGAAATCTTGTCTTTACCAAGTCCGACAAGGACCTGTCCGGCACGGTGAAGAAGGATCGCGAGGCGGCCGAGAAGGAAGAAGAGATCGATGAGGCCGTCGAAGACGACGACGTCCAGAGCATCGAAATCTCCCCCGCCGTCACCGTCGCCGATGACGACCTGTGCACCATCACCATCACCGAGAAGTTCAAGGACGACTGGGGTGACATCGGCTTTGTTGTTAACATCACCAACAAGAGCGACAAGGACCTGACCTTCTACGCTCCCTCCGGCAAGACCAATGTCAACGGCACCATGAAGGACCCCTGGTTCTCGGCTCACCTGATGCCCGGCACCAACGCCACCGAGGAATTCACCTTCTCGAACGGCGCGCTCGATAGCCTCGACGACCTGGTCAACACGACCATCGGCATCGACGCCTACCTGACCGATTCCTACGAGGACGTCGCCTCCTACAGCGCAACCATCGCGTAACGGCAGACCACGACAGCCGCGGATTGGCGGACATATCCGCGGGCACCAGGCGGGGCCGCAGGAAATGATCCTGCGGCCCCGTCGCTTTGTGCCGACAGCACTGCCCATACAAGCAGACCGCCCGCCGTTTTTAGATGCGAAACGGTGGGCGGCCTATCTTTGCGGCGCCGGAACACGGGTGAGCGCGTCGATTACGGGCGCTCCATGTTGGGAACGATGCTGCCCTCGGTCACCGCATGCACGGCCAGGCGCATGATGTTGTCGTAGCCGGTCTTGCTCAGGATCTCCGAGATGCGGCGCTTGATGGTGCCCTCACTCATAAACAGCTCGGCCGCGATCTCGCGACGACTTTTGCCCTCGCAGGCAAGGCGCAAAATCGATAGCTCGACATCGTCGAGGGCTGCCGTGCCCGAAAAAATGCTCTCGGGCGGCTTGGGAAACGTGCAGTAGCCAGCCAACGTGGAGCGCATCACGGCGAACAGCTCGTCGATACCGACGTTCTTGTACACAAAGCTATCGACGCCCGCCTCGCGGGCCTGATCGACAAAGGTGATCTCGGGCATGCCTGTCATGATAATGATGCGACACTCGGGCAGCTGCTCCTTGATGCGTGCCGCCGCCACGATGCCGTTTGAATCGTGTTCGGTGCACACGTCCATCAGTATCATGTCCGGGCGCTCCTTGAGCGCGACACCCAAGGCCTCGGAGGCATCGGCGATCGCGGCAACGACGGTCATATCGGGCTGGTCGCCAACGGAGCGCGCCAGGCTCTCGCGCAGGATGGCCTGATCTTCGACAATTAACACGCGGATCATGAGTTTCTCCTTTGGGACGTGTCGTTGGCGTTAAGCGGAATGGATACCGTAAGCGTAAAGGGCGGGGTGGCGTGGACCTCTAGGCTGCCACCCAGATCTTGCGCGACATGCCTCATACCTGGGATACCCGTTCCCTCGCGATACGATACGGGGGCCGGGGACCCGTCGTTAGAAATCGTCATGTGCGCGACGGCGTCAGCATCCGTCCCCTCCTGCCACAAGCGCACATGGACCCGATGCGCCTGCGCATGCTTGGTGGCATTGGTCGAGGCCTCGCGGATAATCTGCAAAAAGGCTGCCGCGACACGCACGTCGCTTGGCAGCTCGCCCTCCACATCGATCTGCACGCTCACCAGGCCAAAGGCATGGACGATATCGCCCAGTTGCTCTGCCGGTTCGGTGTCGCCCCCGCTGCGCAGATCGGCAGCGATTGAGCGCAGCAACGGATCGATCTGCTCGAGCGACTCGTCGTCCAGGCGCCCCTCCTCCAAATAGCGATGGAGGATGGACAGGCGCTGGCCGATCACATCGTGCACGCGGGAACGCATGCGCAGGTAGGCCGCATTGTCGGCAACCTTTTTGACTTCTTCGATCTGGGCCTGGAGCTCTTGGCCCGCAAGCTCAAGCAGGTGGTTGGCCTGCGCCAGGCGGTCATGCGCATGCGCATACTCTGTCACATCCAGACCGATTATGCGCTCGAACGAACGGCCCGAGACCATAACGCCATCGCACACAAACAGGCGAATCTCGGCGGGAGAAACCTCGACCACCGCACGCGCCTCACCAAAGCGGTCCAGGTTGATCCGCACGCGGTTCTTACCGCCTTCGGGCATTTGCATGCTGAGCTTGCGCAGGTCGTTCCATGTACCGCTCATATCGCCTAGGTCGGTGGGCATATGAAGCTCCACCAGGTTTTTGCGCATGCAGCGGTTCATGAGCAGTGGACGGCCTCTCGAGTCCAGATACAGGATGCCCACGGGAATCACGTTGATGGTTTCGATCGTCGAGAACGCGGTGATATCCTCCTGGCGGTTACGGACGTCCATCAAGAGCGCCGCAACGGAACGGAACAGGAAGAACGCTCCCTCTGCGATAAGGATAACGGCCCACACCGAGCCCATGGCAAAAACCACCGGCGGTGTCACGGCGCCAACAAGCAGCAGCTCGGCCAGCATGACAGGGCGACGATAGTGCACCATAAGGACCACGCCATAGGCAAAGATCGCGGCATTGAGCCACAGCACTCCGCCCATTGCCCTGGCGCAAACGTCAAGCGGCGCCACCAGATACGAGCCAGACGACGCGAATAAGATGAGCGCCGAAATCATCAGGTGAAGCACAAGGCTCGTCTCGTAGGCGCAAATCACCTTACGGTTATAGGACGAGCGGCGCGATGCGATGAGCGGGACGTGGATCATCTGCAGACACGCAGCCAGGGCAAAGACAACATCGAGCGCAACGATTTGGGGAAGGATGAACGAAATCTGCATCGTCACTCACCCGCCCTCGGCATCAAGACGATCATGCGCAGCTGGCCGGGCTCGCCCTCAAGGCGGTATGCCACGTTGCGCCCTTGCAGAGCGCTTTCGAGCTCTTGCGCAGCGGGCGTCTGCGAAAGATCTTCATCATCGTTGGAAAAAAGCGTGGCGCGCAGCTCGACACTGCACCGGTCATGGTCGCCCAAGTGATACATAAGCGCCGGATGATCGGTGGTGTAGGCAAAAAACGCAAAGTCATACACGCAGTCGTACAGGGCGCTTACCGTACTGGCGTGCATCGGGCGCCGTATGGCGATAATCGAGGCGCAATCGACATCGATGGTGCGCAGGTCGCTTGCGAGCTCATTGGCAATGAGTTGAATGCGGTCGCGATCAAAACCGCTCTCCCCGTGCTGCGCCAACGTGAGCGACCCTTTGCGCTTGCAATAGGCGACGAGCATCTTGGCGCGCTGCAGCATGCGGTAACGCTCGTGTGAAGACGCCTCGTCGGTCACCGGTGGCAGCGAGCTCAGCAGGTCGTACATCTCTTCGAACGCGCTGGCAAGCGCCTGGTCCACGTCTTGGACTAGCAAGGTCTCGGCCTCTTGATCTGCCAGATGCGTCTTAAGATCGTAGTCGGCCGTGAGCAGCTCATTTTGGCGCTGCAGCTCCATGCGACGATGTGCCAGTTCACGGTTAAGCTCGTTGAGCTCCGACACGTCTTGGGCAAGCAGGGCCGATCCGCCCAGCAGTGGAAAGGCGCGATACATTACATCAGGATCGGACGCCACGGCAAAGGCGTGAGCGTGCCCGTGCTCTTGGACCCGCAACTCCTCACGCACGCCTACCGGCATTGGCTTTGACACCGGCGTGACATAGACTTCCTGCAGGTCACGCGTTAGAACTTTGAGGTCAAGCGGCAAGGTGCCGAAAATACCGGCGATATCGTGGTACGACGGGATGACACCGCAATCGAGGCAGATTTCCATCGCCACCACGCACAGGACGCAGTAGACAAGTGAAAAATTAAGCCTCCATGCCCAGGGCACGCGCAGAGCATACGAGATGGCAAAGAACGCACCACCCAACAAAACAAGCGCCGCCGTGCCCGAGAAACGTTGGATGCGAAAGGACGAGGACCGGCCCACCAGGATAAAAAAGGCCACGAAGTTAAAGGCCGTCCACACTAAGACGGCGAAATAGCCCCAGCCGTACGTGTAATCGTTGCTCCAGGTGTCGCTTGCACGGTCAAAGTGGAATACCTGCCGGTGGAAATCGTTGGTGAGCACAAAACCGATAAGTAGGATGGCCACGACCCACAAGATGCTGCGATAGCGACGGCCCGCACGGTGTTGTTCCAGCCCCGCAAGGCGCAGGCCGCACAGCTGGTAGAGCAGCGGAATGAGCGTCATGGGCACGTAGTACAGGTACCACAGCACGGTGGCATAGAACGGTGTGAACGACTTGTATTTGAGGATGACCTCAATCATCCAGAGGGCGCAGATGGTGGCGACGGCAACAAGGCGGCGGCGCAACACATAGTCCAAACAGCGTAGATAGACCGATACGCCCCAGATCGAAAATATAATTGCGGCGACAAGCAACGGGAGAGAGCTCGAGTGGACGAGCGCATCCACGACCTCTTCGGACACCTCGCTATAGGCGGGCACGGCGTTGGAAAGCTTGGGGTCGGAGGCAAACAGCGCCGGCAAGACTGCCAAAAGCATGAGGAACAGCACGGTGATGGCGCCGGCGATAGCAAAGACGCGGTGACGGTACACCTGATGTGTTATGCCAACAAGGAATCGCGGCATGGCGAAAAGCCTGCCGCCCCTGGGATCCGCCACGGGTGCGGATCGGGCGGTCGCATGACCGATATGTCGCTCGCGGGTACCCATAGTGCTTTTAGTGTACCGACAGGCAGGCTCAAAAAGCGGGCCACATGTCCCAAAATCCGCCGACGGCGAGGGACGTCGCCAGCGACTAGTCGTTTAAGAACGTCCCCAATGACTAAGACAAAACGAGCGAGGATTTTTGGACGCCCAAATGGCGAGAGTGGATAATCTCCCACTTTGAGCCCACAAACAGGCTAAAAACGGGAGATTATCCACTCTCATTCTGCGGGCACTCATTTAAGTACGTCCCCAATGAGTGCTTTCACTTCTTTTAACAAAACGCCCGGCGGGCATAAGCTGCTCGCCGGGCGTTTTGGTTAGGAAGCTGTGGTTGTTGGGAAAGCCTTAGGCCAGGTCCTCGCCGTTCGTCTCGATAACGTGTTTGTACCAGTCGAAGCTCTTCTTCTTGGAACGCTTGAGGGTGCCGTTGCCGGCGTCGTCGCGGTCCACGTAGATGAAGCCGTAGCGCTTGGACATCTCGCCCGTGCCGGCCGAGACCAGGTCGATCGGGCCCCAGGTGGTGTAGCCCAGCAGGTCGACGCCGTCCTCGGTCACCGCGTCGCGCATCGCGGCGATGTGCTGGCGCAGGTAGTCGATGCGGTAGTCGTCGTTGATAGAGCCGTCCTCCTCGACAACGTCCTTGGCGCCCAGACCGTTCTCGACCACGAACAGTGGCTTCTGATAGCGGTCGTACAGGTCGTTGAGGGTGATACGGAAGCCCAGCGGATCGATGGCCCAGCCCCACTGGCTCTGCTGCAGGTAGGGGTTCTTAGCACCGGCGAAGGCGTTGCCCTGGGTGCGCTCGACCTCGGGGTTGTCGGCACCGGCGGAGCAACGGGTGCTGTAGTAGCTAAAGCTGATGAAGTCGACGGTGTTGTCGGCCAGAATCTCGCGGTCCTCGTCGGTTATGCCCACATCGATGCCCAGACGCTCGAGCTTCTTGACGGCATAAGCCGGGTAATAGCCGCGGCTCTGGACGTCGACGAAGAAGTAGTTGTCTTGGTTGTCGAGCTGTGCCTGGCGCACGTCGCCCGGACGGCAGCTGTAGGGGTAGTAGCTACCGGCGGCGAGCATGCAGCCGATCTTGACCTCGGGGTCGATCTCGTGGGCGATCTTGGTAGCCCAAGCGCTGGCGACGAGCTCGTTGTGGGCAGCCAGGTACTCGACGGCCTCCTTGTTCTCGCCCTCCTCAAAGACCAGGCCAGCGCCCATAAACGGCAGGTGCAGGATCATGTTGATCTCGTTAAAGGTGAGCCAGTACTTCACCAGGCCCTTGTAGCGGGTGAAGATCGTGGTCGCGAGGTTCTTGTAGAAGTCAATGAGCTTGCGGTTGCGCCAGCCGCCGTACTCCTTGATGAGGTGGATGGGGCAGTCGAAGTGCGTGATGGTCACGAGCGGCTCGATGCCATGCTTCTGGCACTCGCGGAACACGTCCTCGTAAAAGGCCAGGCCGGCCTCGTTGGGCTCGGTCTCATCGCCGTTGGGGAAGATGCGGGTCCAGGCCAGGCTCATGCGGAAGGTCTTAAAGCCCATCTCGGCAAAGAGGGCGATGTCCTCCTTGTAGTGATGGTAAAAATCGATGCCGGTCTGCGCGGGATAGTAGTAGCCATCCTCAAAGTCGAGCATCTTGCGCTGGCCGGAGACCACCGCGTAGCGCTCGGGGCCGTGCGGAGCCACGTCCACGTTGGCCAGGCCGCGGCCGTCCACGTTGTAGGCGCCCTCGCACTGGTTGGCAGCCGTCGCGCCGCCCCACAGGAAGTCATTACGGAAAGCCATGCATCGATCCTTTCATACGCTGCTTGTCGTGGTTTCAGTATCCCCGTAAACGGGGTCCCGCTCAACGGCAGCGACGCAGGTCGACACTTCTTTTCGCACGCAGACGCCCAGCGACCGCCCGCGCCTGACACTTTCTGATACCCAACCACCACGAAGGGGACAGGCACCTTTGTGGTGGTCTCATCAGTTGCGGTGGTGAGCCGCGCTGGTTCATCTCGATCTGTAACAGATAGACCGTTAAAACCGAGCCCGGTGTTACAGATCGAGATTTTCGGGCAGCCCCTGCAGTTTGTCTCGTTCTGTAACAGATAGAGACGATTTTGCCTGCTAGATGTTACAGATTGAGACGGGATCTCTTAGTCCACGGTGATGTCGAGATTCTTGCCAACGAAGCCGACGTAGTACCCTTGGCCAGCAGGCAATTTGACTGAATAGGAAAAAAAGGAAAAAATAGGAAAAAAAGGAAAGGAGACTCATGACTGAAACCATCTTCTCCCCCTCATTTGGAAATCGCCCGTCCTATCTGGTGGGACGCGGGAGCGTGATTTCGACATTCATCTCCGGCCTTGAACAGGAGCCGGGCAATCGAGACCGCGCCATGCTCATGCTCGGCCAGCGAGGCAGCGGCAAGACGGTTCTCCTGTGGGAGCTCGCCGACCGCGCCCGCAAGCTCGGCTTCGTCGTCGCCACGCCCACCGTAGCCTCCGAGGACATGCTCGAGCGTATCGTTGAAAAAATCCAAGAGGCGGGCGAGCCTTACGTCAGCAAACGCCACCTTCCCAAGCTTACGGGCGGCAGCTTGAGCGTCTTCGGTTTCTCGGCCGGCCTTGAGTTCACACGCGATGTGCAGGAAACCAAGAGCTTCCAGTTCAAGCTCACGCAGCTGGCGCGCAAATTGACCGAGCAAGGACACGGCATCCTCATCCTTATCGATGAACTCCAGGCCAATTCGCCCGAGATCAGACAACTCGTCACCGCCTATCAAGAACTCGTCGGCGAGGGACTCAACGTCGCGCTCGTCATGGCGGGCCTTCCGGGAGCGGTCTCGGCGACGCTCAATGACCGCGTGCTGACGTTTCTTAACCGCGCGCGCAAAGTCACACTCGAACCGCTTTCAGTCGGAGATGTCGATACCTACTATCAGCGAGCTTTCGAAGAGCTCGGCCTTGATATCCCAGGCGATCTTCGGCTGGATGCCGCTCGCGCAACCCAGGGTTCACCCTACATGTTGCAGCTCATCGGCTACAACATCGCCAATCGTTGCCAGGCAGGAGAGTGCGTAACGCAAGAGCAGGTCGACGGAGCCATCGAGGCGTCAAAAGTAGATTTCGAAAACGATGTGTGCGAGACGACGCTCGCCGCACTGTCGGACCAAGACGTTGCGTTTCTCGCCGCAATGGCAGATGACGAAGATACCGTGTCACGCATTTCTGATGTAGCCGAGCGCATGTCGGTCACACCCGACTACGCCCAAAAATATCGCCGACGCCTCATCGACGCCGGCGTAATCGAACAGGCCCGCCGCGGTTACGTACGCTTTGCTGTTCCCTATATGCTCGACTACCTGCGAAGTCAGCTGTAGAAAAAACCACCACAAAGGCGCCTGTCCCCTTCGTGGTGGTCTGGGCCAGTTTGTCTCGATCTGTAACAGTTAGGCCGGCAAGACCGGGCTTGGTGTTACAGATCGAGATTTTTCGGTCGCCCCCTGCGATTTGTCTAAATCTGTAACAGATAGAGGCGATTTAGCCTGCTAGATGTTACAGATTTAGACAGAAGACTCTAGTCCACGGTGATGTCGAGGTTTTTGCCGGTGAGGCCTACGTAGCCGCCCTCAGCTGCCTTGGGGCTGTCGGCGTGGCAGAGGACCCACTTGTCGGCCTTCCAGTAGCAGTAGCTGTCGCCGGCGGCAGGCATGTCGGCCGCAGCCTCGGGGCGCGGGCCATTGGTGCCTGCCGGCAGCGCCACCATCACCTGGAAGCCGCCGTCGTCGACCATGCAGGGCGTGTAGTGGAGCGTCGTGGCATAGACCTCGACGAGCGTGCCGGCGGGTGCGCGGAAGGCCTTGACCTGCGCGGTGTCGAGCTTGCCGTCGACGATCTGCTCACGCTTGGCCAGCAGCAGGATAAAGTCGCGGGCACCCAGGTTGAACTCGCTGGCGCGGTGATACTCCAGGCAGTTGAGCTGCGTGTTGTGGCCGTTGCACCAGCCCAGCTGGAAGGGACGGCCGCCGTACATGAGCAGACCGAGCGTGTCGGTGCCCTCGACCTGCTCGAGCTCGGGCGCGGAGGCCACGTACTTGCTGCCCTCGGGAATGGGTGTGGCGGAAAGCGCCTCGACAAGCGAGGCGGTCAGGCTGGAGGGAACGTCGTCCCACACGCGACCGTAGGGTTTGAACTCGGGATCGTTGACAGAGTAGATATGCATGTTCACTCCTGTTCGTTTATGTGACGGTATGAACATTCTAGAACAGTATTCATATTCAGATGCGATCAATGCCACAAACATTGCGCAGCGGAATTGTCTGGTCGAATAGGCGACATGCAGTTCCTTCTTAATCGAGATATTCCCTAAGGAACTCAATTGCGCTCAAACACCAATGGTCGGTTTCCGGCGCATGGGGCTTCATCAATGCATGCCCTCCCTCTGGATACATAATCTCCTCATGGTGCACCCCGGCCGCATCCAGTGCATCCACCATCTTTCCGAGATTGCCGGGCGATACGACATCGTCGTCGGCGCATTGCCAAAGGTACGTCGGCGGATACTGCTCCCACACGTGCTGATCAACGCAGAAGTCATCGATCAGGTCGCGCCCAGCTCCACCGCATACCGAATCAAGAAATCTTTGGTCCGATACGTCCTCGGATTCATGAAGATCAATCGGCGCATAGCATAAGACCAGGGCTTTGGGCGGCTCGCATCCGTAAGACGCGAACCCCTTGTTGTCCGTCCCCCACTCGGCAGTCAAATGCGCGCCAGCAGAAAAGCCGATAACCGCATAGCTCTTAGCGACATCGAATCTCGCTGAATTCTCGAGGACGAAACGGACGGCTCGATTCAGATCGTCGATCGGGCGCGGCATCAGGGGCTCAACCCTCACCCTGTATGACAACACGAACACGTTATAGCCCGCGTCGTTGAGCTCAGGGGCAACGGGAAAACCTTCCATTTGGTGACAAACGCTTTGGTAGCCCCCGCCCGAAATCGCGATGATGAACGGCGCCCCCCGTCTCCCAGGAAAGAAAAACAGTTTCGTATTGCGTCGAGTCGGGTCACGGATGCAGTCGGCTTCATCCCAAATATCGTAGGCAACCTGCCGCCCGTCATCCACGAGCTCAACAATCCGGTTCAATCCGCGTAAAACGCGAGCCTCTTCATACGGGTTAGTATCGGAATTCATATGGGCCACAATTGGCTTATCCCACATGCGCTCCCAAGTTGAAGGGCGGCAAAGCATAAGATGCTCGCCGAACCCGGCGAACTCAGGGAGGAGCGCGATTTCGCCAAACGTCATATCGGCTGTAATTGTCATAGCTAGTCACTCCAAAACGAGGGTGGGCCTGCGCTGATCAATCGCAAGCCCACCATATGCAATCTGCTGCGGGGTATTCAGCAGCTTACATATCGAATAATTGCCTATTCCTCCGACGCATCCGCATCGGGGCGATACATGATGTAGACGAGGACGAAGGTGAGGATAAAACCAACGACGTTGCAAAGAATTGCGCCAATGAGGCTATTCATATCACCGGAAGGATTCATGTAACCGGGGAAGCTAAAAATACCGCTCGAGGTCATAACGAACGTGCGAGTATTGAAGATTGCCGGGATAACGGCACTGATTGCTCCAGAAATCATAGAAGCGATAACGATCTTCTTATGCTCCAAGATGATGCCATACAGAGCCGGTTCCGTAATTCCGCACAGGCCCGTGATGGCGCAGCTGAACCCAAGGCTCTTTTCGCTCTGATCCTTCGAGCGAAGAGCAAACGCCAGGCAGGCACCGACGACGCCCATGCTGCAACAAACAAGTCCAAGGATAGGATCGGAACCGACGGTCATGATGTTGTTGATGGAAATCATGATAAGAGCCCAATGGAGTCCAAGGGGAATCATAACGAGGCCGAAAATCGGTCCGAGGATAACGCCGCAGAGGATGGGGTTGAACTGGTAGACCGCCAGTACGGCAGTCGCAAGCAAAGAGCTTGCCTGCTGGATAACGGGACCGATCACAAGGAGCGAGATGGGGGCAGTAATAGCAACCGTCAGGAACGGAACGAGCGCAAATGCCACAGCATCGGGAAGAACCGCACGCAGTCCTTTATAGAGAACGGATGCAAACCAAGCCGCCACGATAGCAGGGAACACCGTGGAGGAATAGCTCACCATCGTGAACTTCATGCCGAACAAATCCAATGCATCGCCCGCTCCAGCCGCAGCAACGAAAGTCGGGTAAATCAGGATTGCGCCGAGAACCGCACCGATGTATCGATCGATTCCGAAGAACTGAGCCGCGGACGACCCAACAAGAACGGGCAGGAAATACATGCACGCATTTCCCATGCCGTACAGCAGGGTGTAAATTCCGCTCTCGGTGGAAACAACACCTGCCGTCGTCAGAATGCTAAGGACGGCGTTTATCATGCCGCACGCGATCAGGGCAGGAAGGACAGGCATCATGACGCCGCTGATGAGCTTCATCAGCTTTCCCAGAAAGCCCTTGGTCTCCCCCTCGCCAGCCTCGGAATCTCCCGTATCGATCCCAGCTTCTTTGACGACAATTTCATAGACCTTATCGACCTTGGGCCCCACAATTACTTGGTATTGCCCCGCGGAATGGCGAATGTCGATCACGCCATCGATTGCCTTGACCTTTGCATCGTCTACGATGCTTTCGTCCTTAAGGTTGAACCTTAAACGAGTCATGCAGTGAGCTACAAATGTAACGTTTTCTGCACCGCCCACCATCTCGAGAATCTCGGCAGCGAGCTTGGTTGTATCTGCCATAAATACCATTTCTCCCATGTTGAGTTTTATATGTAACCATCGGCAAAGCGCGCGCCTTCACCGACCAATTACCTTGTTTTCGATGCAATTCGATTGATATGCATCATGAGATAGAGTCTTTCTTCGTCTACAAGTTCCTGGCCCGTAAGCCGACTGAGGACAGAAGCAATATCATCGGCACACATTGATGCAACTGGATATTCATCCTTGAGCGAGAGATACATCTTGCGGTTGTCGCTTACGATGCTTTCGCCTGAGTTCAACCTATTGAACAGGTACTGAAGATGGGTCGCGAATCTTGCGTAATCGAAACCTTCCCGATCAACCTGAATCCCAAGCCGCCTTTCAACGGCGATGGTTGATTCTTCGAGAACGCGATCGTAGACATCCGCGCCCAGCTCTTCAGTCGTTTCACATGAGTCTGAATCGGCCGTGTTGTTGATAAACGCCATGGCAATTCCAACCGCCTCATGGGCAGGTAGCCTAACGTTAAGCCGCTTTCTAATTATTCTGAGCGCATACTCGCCAATTTTAAATTCAACGGGATATTGTTGGCGAACATCAAACGACAAGGGCATGTGAACGATGATGCTTTGCTCTTTGCGCTTGATTGCATACGCGATATGGTCCGCAAGGATAAACGGCAGATTGGGGCTCACCTCGTAGGGCAGCAATCCTGTCGACATATCAATAACATCCGAGGTGAGTTCGAGAAGTTCATCGGAGACCTCATCGACAAGAGCGACATAGCGGGAGCTAACGTTATAAAACGTTCGTTGAATCTCCGAGAGTGGCACTTCATCGCCAACATTCTTAAACCCTAGGCCGCGCCCGAATGCGACTAGTTGCCTGCCGTTTCCATCGACGCAGAGGACAGCGCTGGTATTAATTCGTTTAACGATTTCCATGTGTCCCCCCCTAAACAAAACAAGGCTCCCGAAGCAGAATCCGACAATCAATGTCGACAGATGCTGCTTCAGGAGCCTTGCCTGAATATCACTCTGTGAGGTAGTTTACGCGAAACACCGTTGATGACCTCGAATAAACACTTCTAAACAGTTAAACGGTCGATATCTCCGCGTGAACGGTCAGATGCAGTAAATGAGCCTTATGCCTGCTGGTAGTACAGGTGCTTCTCGTCGATATCGGCCAGGTCGCGGTCGAGGTAGCGGCGCGCGAGCCAGTTGGCCATGGGAAGGTTCTGGTCCAGGTAGTTGCCGCACTCCTCGGGAGCGGCGCCGGGGACATCGCCCTCGAAATCACGCACGAACGCGAACAGCTCGCGCACGAGCGGCAGAATCTCCTCGCTCGTCACCTCGCCAAACACGACCAGGTAAAAGCCCGTGCGGCAGCCCATGGGGCCAAAGTAGACGATACGGCTCGACCACTCGGCGTGATTGCGAAGGAACGTCGCGCCCAGGTGCTCGATGGTGTGGCACTCGGCCGTGTTCATGACCGGCTCTTTGTTGGGCGTGGTCAAGCGCAGGTCAAAGGTGGTGACGGCGGCACCGGTCGCCGGGTCGCGGTCGATGCGGCTCACATACACGCCGGGCTCGAGTAGCAGGTGATCAACGGAAAAGCTAGCGATACGCTCCATGGCGGCTCTCCTTGGTAGTCAATTTGGGACGGGGCTCTTTTAACTGGTCCTTATGGTTATAACCAATCATACCAGTCAAAAAAGCCCCGTCCCAAATTAGCTACCTGGGACGAGGATCGATGATTATTTGATCCCCGTCCCAGAAAAATCATTTTAGGCCGTATAAGAGATTGTGGCCGCAACCGCGTGGCGCCAGCCGGCGATCTTTTTGGCTCGCTCGTCGGCAGGCATCGAAGGCTCCACGATGCCGCGGGCGCCGTAGACGTCGACCACGTCGCGCGCGTACATGCCGAGCGCAATGCCGCAGGCCCAGGCCGCGCCCAGGCCGCTCATCTCGTCGTTACTCGCGATGCGAATGGGCGAACCTACCAAATCGCTCTCAAACTGCATCAGGTAGGCATCGCGCGTAGGGCCGCCGTCAACGCGCAGCTCGGCCAGTGCAGCGCCCGAATCCTCAACCATCGCATCGATCACATCGAAGATCTGATACGCAATCGACTCGTCGGCAGCCTTCACAAACTCCGCGCGGCCCGTGGTGCGCGTCATGCCAAAGACGCAGCCCTCGGCGTCGCTCGCCCAGTGCGGCGCGCCCAAGCCAGTGAATGCCGGCACAAAGTACACGTGGCTCGCCGGGTTGGCGGCGTAGCACAGGTCGGTGACTTCCTCGGGGTTGTTGATGAGCTCCAGGTCGTCGCGCAGCCAGGTCTTGACAGCGCCGGCGTAGCTCACGTTGCCCTCAAGCACGTACTCGGTCACGCCGTCCATGCGCCACGCGAGCGAGCTCGAAAGCCCATGTGAGCTGGCGACAAACTCGTCGCCCACGTTCATCATGACCGAGCTGCCGGTGCCGTACGTGGCCTTAGCCATGCCGCGGCTGTGGCAGCCCTGTGCAAACAGCGCCGCGTGGCTATCGCCGAGCACGCCGTGAATGGGCACCGGTGCGGGCAAAAAGCCACCCAGATCGGTCATGCCAAACAGGCCGTCCGAATCGGTCACCTGCGGCAGGCATGCCGCGTCGATGCTGAAGGCCTCGCAGACCGGCTCGCTCCAGCAGCCGCGGCGCAGGTCGAAGAGCTGCGTGCGGCTGGCGTTGGACCAGTCGCAGCGGAACTCGGCGCCGCCCGTGAGCGTCCAGACCACCCAGGCGTCAATCGTGCCCAGGCACAGCTCGCCCGCCGCAGCAGCCTCGGCTGCCGCCGGCACGTTTGCGAGAATCCAGGCCATCTTGCCCGCCGGATAGTAGGGCGAGAGCACCAAGCCCGTCGTATCGCGCACCAGCTCGGCCACGCCCTCGCGCGCGGCCAGCTCGTCGCACAGCTCGCGGGCGCGGGCGCACTGCCACACCACGGCGTCGCACAGCGGCTCGCCCGTTGTGCGGTTCCAGGCAACGGTGGTCTCGCGCTGGTTGGAGATGCCGATGCCGGCGACGTCGGCCGGGTCGACCCCGGTCTCCTCCACCACGGCACGCGCCACGGCCAGGACGTTGGCCGCAATCTCGGCCGGATCATGGCTCACCCAGCCGGCCTCGTTGATGATCTGGCGATGCGAGCGGTCGGCACGATGGATCAGATGGCCGCCCTCGTCCACCAGCAGCGCCTTGGTGCCCTGCGTAGACTGATCGATTCCGATGATGTATTTGCTCATGTACTCTCCTATCTCCTCCGCCGACTCGAAAACTAAAACCCGGCGGACAAGGAGCGAGCGGCCACCAAGTGCCGCAGATTGCCGTGAAAGAGGAGCGCCGCGTACTTTGTGTACGCAAGCGACGGTTTGAACGGCAAGGTGCGGTGCTTGGCGGCCGCGCAGCGTCAGTTTCTACTAGTTGCCGAGGAACTCGGCAACGGTCTTGGCGATTCCGGTGCCCGTAAGTCCGTAGTGCGCGAAGACCTCGGGCGAGGTGCCGGTGATGACCGGCGCGTCGGGCAGGCTCAGGCACTTGACCGGACGCGGGCAATGCTCGCCCACGACCTGCGCGACCATAGAACCAAGGCCACCGAAGGGGCTGTGCTCCTCGACGGTCACGACGGCGCGCGTGGCACCGGCGGCCTCGATCACGGCCTCGGCGTCGAGCGGCTTGACGCAGTACATGTCGAGCACCGTTGCCGAGATTCCCTGCTCGGCCAGCAGATCGGCGGCGTCCACGGCGTGGCGGACCATCTCGCCGGTGGCGACGAGCGTCACATCGGTGCCGCGACGCACCCAGGTGGCGCGATCCATCTGGAACGGACACTCGTCCTCGGTGTACACGTCCTCGACCGGGTTGCGCCCCACGCGGATGTAGGCCGGCTTGTTGTCGGCTACCAGGGCGCGCACGAGCTCGGCGGTCTGGAAGCGGTCGCTCGGCAGATACACGCGCATGTTGGGAATCGCGCTCATAGCGGCGATATCCTGCGCAGAATGGTGGCTCATACCCAGGGCGCCATAGGACACGCCGCCCGAGATGCCGATGAGCTTGACGTTGGTGTTGGAGTACGAAACGTCGACCTTGCACTGCTCATACGAACGCGTGGTCACAAAGGACGCGGGCGAGGCAGCCCAGGCCTTCTTGCCGCACGAAGCCATGCCGGCGGCGATGCTCACCAGGTCCTGCTCGGCAATGCCGACCTCGATGGACTGCTGGGGATACTGGTCGAAGAACGGCGTGAGCGACGCGGAGCCGCGGGAGTCGGAGCACAGGACAACGATGTCCCTATCGGTTGCGGCGGCCTCGAGCAGCGTGTCGCAGATAACCTTGCGGTTGGCGATCTTGTTAGCCATTGATGGCCTCCTTGTGGGCAGCGAAATCGGCGATGATCTGGGCATATTCCTCGTCGTTGGGCAGGTGGTGATGCCAGCTGGCCTTGTCCTCCATAACCGGCGAGCCGTAGCCCTTCACCGTGTTGAGGATGATGACCGTGGGCTTGCCCTTGGTCTCGGCGGCAAGCGTCAGCGCGGCGTCGATGGCCTGGACGTCGTTGCCCGGAATGGACAGCACGTTCCAACCGAAGGCGGCCCAGCGCTCCTCCTGCGAATCCTGCTTCATGACGTCCTCGGTGCTGCCGCTGATCTGCAGGCGGTTGCGGTCCACGAGCGCGCACAGGTTATCGAGCTGGTAGTTGCCTCCGCTCATGGCGCCCTCCCAGACCGAGCCCTCGGCAAGCTCGCCGTCGCCCATGATGGTGTAGACGCGGTAGTCGCGACCGTCCATCTTGCCGGCGAGCGCCATTCCCACCGCCACGGGCAGGCCGTGACCGAGCGAACCCGAGTTCATCTCGATGCCCTTGAGCTTGTTGTTGGGGTGGCCGATGTAGGGGCTGCCGAACTTGGAGAAGCGGGCCTTGACGTCGTCGAGATCCAGATAGCCCTCGTGGCACAGCACCGCGTAGTAGGCCTCCATGGCGTGGCCCTTGGAGAGCACGAAGCGGTCGCGGTTGGGATCGTCGACGGTCTCGGGCGAAATGTTCAGATGGTTGGCGTAGAGGGTCATGAGCGCGTCGATCACCGACATGTCGCCGCCGATGTGGCCGCCGGCGCCGGCCATGATGATGTCGACGCAATCGCGGCGGAGGTCCCAGCGCAGGGACTCAAGCTCTTCGATAGTTGCCATTTCTACTCTCCTCGCAGGTAGGCTTTGACGTCTTCTTCGATGGGGTCATATAGGTCGGGCTGGATGCCAATGTATTTACAGGCCTCGTAGAGCACCGGCACCACGTTGGCGTGGATGGCCACGCAGTGGTGGATGTAGGGGCCCTCGACGATCTTGGCCTCGAGGCGCTTGAGGTTCTCGACCTCGACCCACAGGTAGGTGCCCATACCGGCAGGGCCGTCGATGCCGCGGGCATTGCCCAGCAGCAGCGAATACTCGCCGTTGTCGCCGTCAAAGCGGGCAAGGGTGAGGTCGCCGTGCTTGGCCTCGGCCGTCAGCGCGCCGGGGTGATCGAAGGCCAGCGGGTAGGTGAGCTTGGGCTTGACGGCCGCGCAGCTGCAGGGCCAAGGGCCGCAGTGCTGCAGCAGCTCGCCGTTCTCGTTGTCGGGATGACGAACCGTCCAGTCGGCGAACATGCCACGGTGACGACCCAGATCGGCGGCCTCGACCATCAGCGCGGTGATAGCGCCGTGGATGTCGGTCTCGCAGACGACGGGGATGCCCATCTCGTTGAGAATGGCGTTGGCGGCGCAGGGCATAATGCCCAGCTCGTCCTGCAGGGCGTTCCAGCACTGGATGGCGCCGGCGTTGCAGCCGTACTTCTCGACCAGGCGCTTCATGGCGATGGCGAGTCCAGCGACCGCGGGGACCTTGTCCTCGGGGATGCAGATCTCAAAGCTGTCGGCGATGTGGGCGAGCATGGCGGACATGGCCTGCTCGTCGGCCTGAGCGTCACGCACAGCCTGGACAAGCTCGGTCATGGGGATGGGCGAAAGCTGGATGTTGAACTTCTCGAGCAGCTCGCCCTCGTTACACATGGTCGACCAGAAGTCGAACGGACGGGTGGCCATCTGCAGGATGCGGGTGTGCTTGAAGGTCTTGACGACGTTGCACACGGCCAGGAAGTCCCAGACGCCGCGCTCGAACTCGGGATCGGTCAGGCGGCAGTTGGTCATGTAGGTGAAGGGTACCTGGAAGCGGCGCAGGACCTTGCCGGTCGCGAACAGGCCGCACTGGCTGTCGCGCAGGCGGGTGCCGTCGGGCTCGGGGCGCTCGTCGCGCGGGCCCCACAGCAGCACGGGCAGGCCGAGCTCGCGGGCAAGGCGGGCGCAGACGTACTCGGTACCAAAGTTGGCGTGGCACAGCATGATGCCGTCGACGCCCTCGGCGCGGAACTTCTTGACGATAGGCTCGATATGGCTGTCGTCGAACAGCAGGCCCTCGTCGTTGATGTCGTCGATATCCACGATGTCGACGCCGATCTCGCGCAGGCGGTCAGCCGTCAGGCCGCGGTACTTGATCGCGTCCGGCGCGCTAAAGATACTGCGGCGCGTAGGCACAAAACCGAGCTTGATCTTATCCATGTACGTCCTCCCCTAGTCACATGTTCAGTAAACAGACGCATGTTTCGTTTTGTTCTGTTTACTAAATGTTTTACTCTTTTGTTTAGTAGTTTAACGCGAAAGTCCCGTAAACGGTAGAGAAATCAGCCTAAACGGTATGTAAACAATCTGAACATACAAGGGAAACAAAAAGAGGACCCCGAAGGATCCTCTTCTGAATGACGCTATGTTTACTGCCCTAGTGTGCTTTGGCACGCCGCAGACGATGCCGCCTTCGCCTAGATTTCACGCACGCTTTGACGCTCGACAAAATAGGTCGACACGGCCGTTTTGCAGGTATAGCTCTTGGGATTGCGGATGTTGCCCACCAGGCGGCGTACCGCGATCTCGCCCACCTCGTGCTTGGGAACGTGCACCGTGGTGAGCGGCGGGTTGGAGAAGGCGCCCAGAGATAGGTCGTCAAAGCCGATGATCGAAACATCCTCGGGCACGCGAATACCGTGCTCGTTGAACGCGCGCATGGCGCCTACGGCGAGCACGTCGTTCTCGGCAAAGAAAGCCGTCGGCAGGTTGTCGCGTGAGACGCTGTCGAGCCACGTGCCCATGTCGCGATAGGCGCCCTCGAGCGTGGTGCCCAGCGTGACGCGCCATGTCGGGTTAGCCTCAAGGCCCGCGTCCTCGAGCGCTTGGCGATAGCCGCGCTCGCGATCCTTAAAGTTGCGAATGCGAAGGTCGCCTGCCAGATAGCCGATTTGCTTGTGACCTTTCTCGATTAGGTAGTCCACGGCACGCAGCACCGAATCGGTGTTGGCAATGACTACGGCATCGAAGTACTGACGATCGCTCCAGCCATCGAGCACGATCAAGTGGGCGGCAGCGTTGGCAAACAAGGCGTAGTCTTCCTCACCCAGCTCGGTGCCCATCAGCACGATAGCGGCGGACGGATCGGCAATCAGGCCCTCGACCTGCGGACGCACGGCGTCCAAGTCGCTAAAGTCGAGCGAGACAAAGCTCGTGCTCATACCGTGACGGCGCGCCTGGCGCTCCACGCCCTCAATGACCGCAGGATGGAAGGTGCTCTCGTCCAGAATGGCGCCCGTCTTGCGCGCAAGCACGAACTGAATGCTCTCGAGCTGCGTCGACTGCTGATAGCCCAGCGACTGTGCGCACTCCAGGATGACCTTGGCGGTCTCCTCGCTCACGCTGCGCTTGCGGTTGAGCGCGTTGGACACGGTCGCAGGCGAAAAACCGGTGATGCGGCTGATCTCGCGAACACTTGCTTTGGCCATTGTTCCCCCTAGCAACGGTCGTGGCGGAGCATCGTGGCCTGACCGCCCCGTGACTCGACAACTAAACGACCGCAAATTCAATCTAAACAGAATAGTAAATGTTTAATAGCTAGTTTAGCCTGTTGTCAAGCGAAGCGACGCGACTATTCCCCCAACGGGCGTATTTACTCGGTAGCTAATCTGGAACGGGGCGCAGAAACCGTTTAGCCAAGGATGCGGGCCATGCGTGCCTTAAACTCCGCGAGGAAACGCGGGGCGTCCACGGTGAGCGCCACGAGCGCGCTCTTATCCGGATCGGACAGGCGGTGCTCGTCGCAAATGGTGCGGCCTCGGTACTCGCCCAGCAAGTCAACGCGCAGGTTACAGCCGAGCGCACCCACGAGCGTGGGATCAATCGCCACGGCAACCGCCAGCGGATCGTGCAGCGCGCAGCCGCCCAGGTAGGGCGCGTTCATTTCGTACGAACCGATATAGTGCTCGACCATGCTCGCAAACGCGCAGCCAGCCATAGTGCCCGAGCCCGTCCAGCCGGCAACGTCGCGGCGCGTGAGCACCACGCGGTGCGTCACATCCAAGCCCACCATGGTGAGCTTGCGACCTGAACGCAACACAGCGTCGGCCGCCTCGGGGTCGCCCGCCATGTTGGCCTCGGCGCCCGCGCTCACGTTGCCGGGCACGGTAAGCGCACCGCCCATCACGACCACGCGGCCGATAGACATCATCGCCGCCGCATCGCGCTCCAGGGCAAGTGCCAGGTTGGAGAGCGGACCGGTCGCCACGTAGATCAGATCGGGGCCATAAGTGCGCGCGGCATCAATCAGGTAATCGACCGCCGCGTTACCGTCGGCCGACGTCGCCCCCACCGGCTCGTACGGCGACGCGGGCACGCTTGCGCCGCCGATGCCGTTCTTGCCGTGAATGAGCGTGGTGGACGCCGGCGGTATATAGGGCTCAGTCGCCTTCATGGGACGATCGGCGCCCAGGTATACCGGCACCTCGGGGCGACCCAACAGGTCGAGCACCGCCAAGCAGTTGTGCGCCGACTGCTCGACGCGCACGTTGCCAAAGCACGTGGTGATGCCGACGAGCTCCACCTCGGGGCTCGCGATGGCATAGGCGAGCGCCATCGCATCATCCACACCCATATCCAGATCAAGGATCAGCTTCTTGGTTGCCATTGTTCTACTCCGCTTCTCCGTCTTTATCGTTTAACCAAACCAATGTTCAACTTCGGCACGCGTGGGAATTGATTGCTGAGCGCCCAGGCGCGACACCGTCACCGCCGAGGCGCGAGCGCCCGCCGCCATGCACTCAAAGAGCGGCAGGCCCTCCAGACGAGCCGCCGCCAACGCGCCGATAAACGTATCGCCCGCGGCCGTGGTATCGACTACCGTACTCGAAAGCGCCGGCATGCGCAGCGGCTCACCGCCATCGCCGAGCGTAACCGAGCCGGCGCCGCCCAGCGTGATGACCGCAGCCCCGGCGCCCTTGTCGAGCAGCGCATTGAGCGCGGCGACGCAACTCGCATCATCCGTGGGCAGAATGCCCGTCAGCACCTGGCACTCGGTCTCGTTGGGGCAGACCAGATCGACCGCTGGCCACGCTCCTGCCGGCAGGTCGCAGGCGGGCGCCGGGTTAAAGATCGTATAGAACCCCAGCTCGTGAGCGCAAGAGAGCGCCGCGGCCGTTGCCATCAGATCGCATTCGCCCTGGGCGATAAAGACGCCGCCAGCAGCCGGGGCAATCTCGCTGGCATCGCCGTCGAGCTCGTCGGCCACCAAGCGCCTCAGTGCGCGGGCAACGTCCTCGCCCGCAAGCGCATGGTTGGCGCCCGGCGACAGCACGATGCGGTTGTCGCTCTCACAGCGAATGATAGTCGCGGTACCGGTCTCCACGTCATCGCGACGCGCCACAAACTCAACGCCCACGCCGGCATCCTGGAGCCCTGCCACAAGCGCATCGCCAAAGGTATCGCGCCCAACAGCGCCGATCATGCACGTGCGCGCACCCATGCGCGCAGCAGCGACGGCCTGGTTAGCGCCCTTGCCACCAGCGTTGGTGATAAAACCGCTGCCACCGACTGTCTCGCCCGCACGCGGCATGCGCTCGCACGCCACCGAAAGGTCCATGTTCATGCTGCCGAACACCGCAACGATGCTGTGATCCGCCATGGAAACCTCCTCGTCTTCAGGCTTTGCGCCCACCGTCGACCAACGATTGTGCACTCTCGCACCCCCTATAACTTTAGTCCACTTTGATGTGGACGCGCGCTTGAGCTTGCGCCAGCAGCAAGCATTCACAGGGGCAGGCAGCTACAATGAATACGTGCTGATTATTCTCGTCATTGGATGATGTTTTATGGAACAATTCTCGCAATCGGGCTCGCGCGGTCGACGCCGCACGGGCAACGAGCCGGCGCCGCACGAACGCGTGAAGGGCGAGCGCCGTGCCAACGAGCCGCGACGCACCGCAAGCCCCCATCGCGCTTCTGCCAACAACGCGGGCCGCGCCAACACTCCCGCCGCGGAGCAGACGCCTGCTCGCCCCAAGTCCCGCTACATCCCTGCGCTCGACGGCCTGCGCACGCTTGCCGTCGTCGCGGTGGTGCTCTATCACCTCAACCTCACGTGGGCTCAGGGCGGCCTGCTTGGCGTCACGATCTTCTTTGTGCTTTCGGGCTATCTGATCACACGCCTGCTACTCAACGAAGTCGCTAAGACCGGCCGCATCGACCTTAAGAGCTTCTGGATTCGCCGCATCCGTCGCCTGGTCCCCGCCGTGGTAACGGTAGTGTTTGTGACCTGCGCGCTGTGCACCATCTTTAACCACGTGATGCTCACCAAGATGCGCCCCGACATCCTGCCGTCGCTGCTGTTCTTCAACAACTGGTGGCAGATTGCCCAAAACGTCTCGTACTTCAACGCCCTGGGCGACCCCTCGCCGCTTACGCACTTTTGGTCGCTCGCCATCGAGGAACAGTTCTACCTGGTTTGGCCCCCGCTGCTGCTCGCTATGGTATCCATGCACATGAGCAAGCCCAACACGCGCCGCGTGGTTCTGGGCCTGGCTGCTGTCTCCGCCATCGCCATGATGGTGCTCTATAACCCCGCCGCCGACCCCAGCCGCGTGTACTACGGCACCGACACCCGCGTGTTCTCGCTGCTGCTGGGCGCCTGGATGGCCTTTATCCCCGATTGCGACCTGGCGCCGGTGCGTCTCGCTCGTCGTTTGGGGCTCAATCGCCTGGCTGGCGCCGCCAAGCACGGCAGGAACGCCGAGGGCAAGCTTGGCGAGAAGGCCGACAACGCAGCCGAGACCGTCCCGGCACAGCCGAGCGCCCTCGTGCGCTTTTGGTCCTCGCCCGCATCCATCGATGTGCTGGGCGTCGTGGGTCTGGTTGGCCTTGCCGCCATGGTCGCGCTCACCAACGGCTACACCGCGTTCCAGTATCGCGGCGGCACGCTGTTATGCTCCATCCTCACGCTCATGGTCATCGCGGCCTGTGTGCAGCCCCAGGGAATGGTTGCCCGCGCACTGTCCGCCGAGCCGCTCGTGTGGGTTGGCAAACGCTCGTACAGCATCTACTTGTGGCACTATCCGCTACTGTTGCTCATGAACCCGGTCGCCAACATCAACGATACGCCGTGGTGGCAGTACATTTTGCAGGTGTTGTTGGTGGTCGCCGTGGCCGAATGCTCATATCGCTTTATCGAGACGCCGTTTAGAAAGGGCGCCTTTGGGCGCACCGTATCCGAGTTCCGCGACGGCACCACCACGCCCACCAACTGGGTGCGCGCGCACGTCCCTGTCTGCGCAGCCTGCGCTGTCGTGTTGGTCGTTGCGCTGGGCGGCCTGGTCTTTGTGCCCGAGACGTCTGCACTGAGCGGTGAGGGCGCCGAAGTCCTCAACAAGGAAGCCAAGAACACCGCGCCAACGGACCAACAGGCAGCCGACGACACCGACAAGGACAACGACGGCTTCCCCGATGGCTCCTACGACCTGCTGATGATCGGTGACTCCGTGTCGCTGCGCGCCGTCGATTCCTTTGACGGCGTGTTCCCCCACAGTCACATCGATGCCGAAAAGGGCCGCCAGTTTGATGCGGGCCGCGCGACATTTGAGGGCTATCTCCAACAGAACCTTGCCGGCAAGATCGTGGTCTTTGCGCTGGGAACCAATGGCTTGGTAACCGACGACCAGATCGACGCCATCATGGCCGATGCAGGAGATAAGCGTATTGTGGTGTTTGTGAACACGCGCAGCCCGCAGCCGTGGGTTGGCTCTACCAACCAGGCCATCGCCAACGCCGCCACGCGCTACAAGAACGTGCGCGTTATCGACTGGTACGGATACAGTGCCAATCGCAACGACCTGTTCGATGGCGATGGCACGCACCTGTCGACCACTGGCGTGACTGAGTACCTCAACTTGATCCACGATGCAGTCAAGAAGGACCTGCCCGTGCATCCCGAGGATCACGTCAACGATCCGCAGCCGGCGGCCGTCAAGTCTGCCACCGACGCGCTCGTCAATGCGCTCGCTCTCAAGCCGCACAAGCTGGGCACCGACAAGTAACCTGCAGCGCAAACTTCCCACATCCGGAGGGGGGGGGTGCCCGCCACGGCAGACACCCCCTCCGGCAGTTAGGAACGTTCCTTATGTGCCGGCACCTAGGGACACTCCTGGCACAGCCGAGGAACGCCCTCCTTGCGACCGAATTCTGGGCGCCTCGCCACCCCGAGCGTTGTTTCCAAGCCCACACCCGCAGCAAACAACCCAAAATCACTCTTTTCGAGCCGACTCCAAGAGGTCGTGGACAAAAAGTGGCAAATATGAGTACTGTTACCGTTTTAGTAGCAGGCAAAACCACCCAAAATGGCGCTCATGCGGTAGCGCGCGAGCCTTCCAGTTGACCAGAATGGCCGGCTTAGGACTTGGAGACCCGCTTTTAATAAACAGATTCTTAACTATGTTCATTATTTTCTTGGTCGTAAATGCTATCGGCCAGACAACAGTACTCATATTTGGCATTATTTGTCCACTCACATATTACTAACCCCCTATAACAGGCAAAATACAGGCCGCAACCCATGGCAGCGGCCTGTTTGGAGTCCAAAAGAGGCGCTAAGCGCTGTAACCCATCGCCTGTAGAACAAACATGACGACCGTCAGCACCGTAATCACACCGATAGTCGCCCAAGTGAGCACATTCCACACGCGGCCGTTGCGGTTGGCACCCATAATGTGACGGTCAGCGGCAATAACCACCTGGAACACCAGAACCACGGGCAGCAGCACGCCATTGATGACCTGCGAGGTCATCATAATCTGGAACAGATCGACGCCGGGCATAAGCACCAGCACGGCAGAGATGCCGATGATGGCCGTAATGATGCCGCGATAGACCGGGGCCTCGTCCCAGCTGCGATCGGCACCGCGCTCCCAGCCAAATGCCTCGCAGATAGCGCTCGACGTAACGCCCGGCAGCACGCAGGCAGCCAAGAAACTCGCCGCGACCAGGCCCGAGGCAAACAGTACCGTAGACCACTGACCCGCAATAGGCTCCAGCGCGCGGGCAGCATCGGCAGCATCGCTAATCTGAATACCCGCCGGGAACAGCACCGTACCGGTCGTAATGATAATAAAGCCGGCAATGACATCAGCGGCAAGCGAGCCGCTCACGGTATCGATGCGCTGCAGCACGATATCGTCCTCGCCCGCGTTCTTATCGACCACGTTGTTCTGCGCCAAAAAGATCATCCACGGCGCGATGGTGGTACCGATCGTTGCGACCACGAGCGACACGTAGCTGGGGTCATTTTGAATGTTAGGCACGACCAGGTCGACCGCGACCTCACCCCAGTTGGGGCCAGCCATAAACGCGGCGACGATATAGGTCACGAACACGCAACTCACCAGCAGTAGAATCTTCTCGATGCGCTGGAAACTACCCGACATGGTAAGCATCCATACCAGCAGCGCCACCAACGGCACCGAGATGCTCGCCGGCACGCCAAAGAGAGCAAGACCGCTGGCGATGCCCGCAAACTCCGAAATGGTCACAGCCGTGTTGGCGATCAACAGCGCCGCCATAGCAAGTACACTCTTGCGCACGCCAAAGCGCTCGCGAATGAGCGATGCCAGGCCCTTACCCGTGACGCAGCCGCAGCGCGCCGCGGTCTCCTGCGTCACGATGAGCAGCACAGTCATGACGGGAAGCATCCAGAGCATCTTGTAGCCATAGCTGGCGCCCGCACTGGAATACGTTGCAATGCCGCCGGCGTCATTGCCCGAAAGCGCCGCCAGCAGACCGGGACCCATAGCGCCAAAGATGGCCGCGATGGTCAGCTTTTGCTTGGTGCCCGACTTTTGCTTGGTATTTTGCACGCGACCACCTAACCCATGACTGACATGGCGAGCAGCACCGCGGCGATGCAATACGCCACACACGAGATCATGACGGCAATGACGTTCATGGCGGTGCCCGACGTGTTGAGGTCATGCTCGTCACGCCAGAACAGCACCATCAGGTAAATCACGGCGCTCATGTTGCCAACCAGGCAAATGATGGCAGCGATATTAAAGCACCCGGTAAAGAGTTGCTCCTCAAACATGGGCGCATCGGGGAATGCAGCGGTGCGCACCAGCTGGGCGCACAGGTAGGTCACGAGTGACAGAATCAGGCCCATGCCCGTGCTCTGGAAGAAGAACCCCAGATACGGCTTGGGCTCGTCGTCGTGACCGTCATACTCCAGGAAGTAGTTCTTGACGAACGACACCATGCGCGAGGCCGCCAGCAGCACGAGCGGCATGGCGCACATGGGGAACACCACCAGATGCGCGGAGCCGAGCGCCGTTCCCAGTACGGTCGCCATGATGCACGACGCGATGCCCCATACAACAACCCAGTACTGGCGATGCACGAACCAGCTGAGCACGTTCGTCGAGTCGTCCGACGCGCTGTCGCCCGAGCCGACACCGGCGATCTGCAGGTCCTCCTGATGCTCCTCGGCGATAACGTCCATGGCGTCGTCGAAGGTTACAATACCCAGGATGTGGCGGTTCTCGTCGCAGACGGGGATAGCGACCAGGTCATACTTGGTCATCTCGTCCGTTACGTCTTCCTGGTCCTCGTCGGGCGACACGTAGACCAGGTCGCGATAGGCCAGCTGACCCAGCGTGGCGTCGCGATCGGCTACGATCAGCGTGCGCAGCGAAAGCACACCGGTCAGCATGCCGCTCGGATCCTCGGTATAGACGTAGTAGACGCTCTCGAAGTCCTCGTCGAGCTCGCGAATCGCCTCGATGGCGTCACCGACCGTTGCCGTGGCGGGCAGGGAGACAAACTCCGAGGTCATGATGCGGCCGGCGGTGTTGTCCTCATACCCCAGCAGGTTACGAATCGCCTTCTCCTCCTTGACGCCCATCAGGCGCAGGAGCTTCTCGGCCTTCTCATAATCGAGCTCGTCGATCAGGTCGGCAGCGTCGTCCGGGTCCATCATGGCCAGCATCGACGATGCGTCCGTGTCGGACAGGCCCTCGAGCATCTCGGTCATAAGCTCGTCGTCATCGAACTCCGAGATGGCCTCGGCGGCCTGGGCAGTATCGAGCTGCGCAAACACCTGCGCACGTAGGCGCGGGTCGAGCTGCTCGATAATGTCGGCGATATCGGCAGGGTGCAGCTCGCCGAGCGTCTTGTGCGACACCGAGAGTTGAATGTTCTTGGTCGAGCGGTCGAGCAGGTCCATGTAGGACCAAGCGATGATATCCTCGCTGAGCGGCTTGCCCAGGTGCTTCATAAAGCCTTCGACGATATGCTCGAGCGCGGGGCTGATGGCGCGTAGCAGACCGCGGGCACCGACCTCGGCACCCAACAGGCGCAGCTGGTTTTCGCCCGACATGGAAAACTTGATGTCGTTGACGCGCACGACCTTCATGCCCTGCGTGTCGACGATCTGCTTGTTGAGCACGTCGCGCGCCAGCAGGAGCTCGGTCGGCTGCAGGTACGAAAAACGGATTTCGGTGGCCGACGTCTTAAGGTGTACACCCGTCTCGTCGATACGGTCGACCCATTTGCGCCAGCTGATCATAAACGGCGTCTTGCCGGGGCCGCGGAACGCGAGCGACGTCACGTGCGGAAAAACTTCGCCGGTAGCAATGCCAAAATCGTTGACCACGCCGAGCTTTTCGCCGTCGACGTCCAAGACCGGCAATTTGAGCATCTCACTCAGATAATTCAATGGTGCTCCCCATCATTATTCCTCCGGACGCGGCCGCGCGTGCGGCGTCCGGGGGCTTCTGGATATGTATACGCATGCGCGGGCGGCACGCCGCTCGACGCTTACACCCCGTGCACGCGCAGAAAGCACCTGCATGGGGTCATCGACTGTATGGTCGAGGTTTGGATTTCACCTGTAACCTTTCTCTTGACCCTCATTAACCGCAGTAACTATAGCATCAGCATCGCGCTGCGGCACCGAATTTATGCGCTGCACATTGCAGGCATACCAAACACTGACGTATCCGTGACATAGTCATTGGGGACGTTCTTAAACGACTACCCAATGACTACTCTGTGGTGTCATCGTCCTCGGCAAGTTGGGGGAACACGGCGTCCTTGGGCATGGTGACCTTCGTCAGCGAGGTGAGCTTTTTGCTCAGCGACGTGTCCGTCTTGACCAGGTCGCTGAGCGTCACGATCTTGTAGCCGTCGGCGACAAGACCGTCGATAATCTGCGGCAGCGCCTCGAGCGTCTGCTCGGCGCATTCGTCTCTATCGGTGAGCAGCACGATATTGCCCGGCGTCACCGAATCGAGCACCGTTGAGACCTGTTCGTCGGCACCGTTGAGCAGCCAGTCGCCCGAGTCAATATTCCACGAGACCACGGCGGAGACCAGGTCCATCGCATCAATCCAGTTTTGCTCGTCAAAGGCAGCGTAGGGAGCACGCAGCAGCATCGTCTTCACGCCGGTCGCCGACTTAATCGCATCGGTGCCTTTCGTGATCTGCTCGCGTACCGCCTCACGGTCCTGGCCCTTGAGCGAATCGTCGCTGTAGCTGTTGGATCCGATTTCGCACCCGGCATCGACAATCGCCTTGGCCGTGGCGGGCGAGGTCTCGGCCGCATCGCCCGACAGGAAGAACGTCGCGGTGACGCCCTTTTCCTTGAGTACCTGCAAAATCTGCTTGGTCGCACCGCTCGGACCCTCGTCAAACGTCAGCGCCACGTACTTTTCGTTGCCCTTGGGCGCCACGCTGGCGCACGCAACAACGCAATCGGTGGCGGGCACAACCTCGCCGCGGTCCTGCGTCTTGCCCGACTGCTCACCAACCCACACCTCGGAGCGGCCCTGAACGCCCCACGTCTGCACATACTCGATAGCGCCCGTGCCCTCGACCTTGAGCTTGGGCTCGATAACCGTAGCCTGAACCTCATGCTTCTCGTAGGTGTTACGGCCATCCTTGACCGTCACCTTCTCGCCACCCTCAAGTTCGCGGCTATCCCATTTGCCCTGTTTTATGCGCTTGCCGTCCACCTTAACCGACAGCTTTTCGCCGCCATGGCGCTTGAGCACGCTGTCATCGACGGCCAGCAGGTCGCCTGCGTCGTAGGTGTCAGTCAACTCCTGGTCGTCGATGAGATTCTGCAGCGTAGAGCCCACGCGCACCCCGGTCTTCTGGCCGTTGAGCTCCACGTCCACGCTGCGGTTGACGTAGCCCACGACGGCAGCGATAAACAGTACGAGTGCGCAACCCACAGCGATGAGCGCATAGGGCAGACGAGACGGTCGGCGCGGCGAGCGCCCGTTGCCGATGCGCGCGCTGCGGTCGCTAAACCCGCGGCTATGGTTGAGGTACATCGCGCCGGGCTTACGGCGGCGACGGCGCTGACCGCTGGGCAGCTGCCCCAGGTCGCGGCGCGCCGTCGGACGCGCACCCGAACGCCCGTTTAAGTTGGATCCGTTTTGGCGCATGTGCCCTCCCCCATAAACACAGCAAGCCGGAGCAACAGGTCTCCGGCTTGCCTCCCATCATTTGGTACGTCGCTATTTTGTAGCTTTTGACGAGCCTCCGCTCGCCTTTTGGTATTCATCCTTAAAGGCCTTGAACATGCCGCGCGTCTTGCCGAGCTGCTTGCCCAGTGCGCGACTGCCCTTGTCCACGGCAACCGATCCCTTGTCATCGAGCACCTTGGCGCCCTTCTTGACCTTATCGCCCACCACGACACTGGCCTCGGCAGCCTTGGCGGCCGCGCCGCCCGAATACCCGAGCGCCTTGACCTCGTCCGAGACAATCATCGCGCCGTTCTCGTAGCCGCGCAGCATCGTCGGCGGCACCTGCGTGTCACCAACCAAAACACTCGAAGCAGCACCGGCGGTCACATAGAATGCCTGCACGATGCCCGAGCGCGGCTTGAACTCGACGTCCGAGCAATAGCCCACGACGTCGCCCGATTCCGTGCGCACGTCCATACCGACCCAGATGATGCAATCGTCCAGGTTGATGTCGAGGCGCTTGGCGGCGGCGGCATCGTACGTGTCCTTGACGTCATCGACCGCAATGGCGCCCTCGTAGACACCAATGGCGTCGAGCGCTACGAATCGATCGGGACGCTCGATCATGCCCGCGATATCGGACTGGCGGACCATAAAGCCGACCACGCGCGTACCGCCCGGGGTAAAGACCGGAAAGTGAATCTTTCCGAGCTTTTTAGGGCTGCGCGGCGTGCCGTCCTTTTTGGTGCGCTTGTCCTCGGTAGGCTTGCGATAGATCTTGGCGCCGACAAAATCCCCGGCGCGCATTATGCCTCGGTCGAGGGCTCCGCAGCCTCGGCATCAGCCTCGACGGCGTTCTCGACCACGACGTCGGCGGCAGGCGTCACGTTGCCGCCCGAAATGGCGTCGTTGAGCTGCTCGCGCAGCTGGTCCATGCGCTCGCGGGCCAGGTCGACCTTGGCGCGTAGGTCGTCAGTCTTGGCGTCGACCATCGGGCCAAAGTCATTCACCGCGGCACGGGCCTCCTCGGCGCTGTGCTCGTAGGTGTCGCGCATATTGTCCCAGGCGTCGTTGGCGATATCGGCAGCCATGGCGCGGGTCTCGGCGCCCGAGCGCGGGGCCAGAGCAACACCGATAATAGCGCCAGCAGCAGCACCAAAAAGTGCGCCGGAGACAAAGCTGAAAGTCTTACCCATGATCATTCCTCTCCTGCGGGCACGTCGGTGCCCACCGTTTGAATGCTGTCCATTATACCCGCAGCGCATCACTTGCCGCTCCGCTCATCTGCGTACGGCAAAGGCGCGGGTACGTGATGGTGATAAACGCGTAGGCCTACTCCTGAGGCATAGCCGGCATGGCCACCGTGGCACCCGGGTCCTCGCCGGCGCCGTCCACGAGCGGCAGGCCGCCCTCATGCGCAGGTCCTGCCGGAACCGTCGCCGCACCGCCAAAGACGGCAGCGGAGGCCTCGTGGTTCTCGGCAACCGCGCCCTCGGTATCAATCGCCACCTGGGGCTCGTCGTCAAAGTTGGGGACGCCCTGGGGCTCGGTGGGAACGGGCTCGGCGGTCGCATCGGCAACGGGCTCGGCGTCGACCGGCACATCGCCCTCGTCAGCGCCCTCGTCCTCGGCAGCATCTTCGCCGTTCGCAGCAGCGACGGCCTCGTGAGGATCCTTGCCCTCGGCCTCGGCGCGCATGCCCAGCACCAGGTTGCGCAGGCCCGCGACCGTACCTTCCACGTCGGGGGCAGGCTGGTCGGCGTGCAGGTACGCCCAGTCCATCATAAAGGTGGCCGACGACAGCGCACCGATGGCCAGTGCGTCGTCGGGACACGAAAGCTCGACCTCAAAGACACGCTCGTCATGCTCGCTTACGCGCGTGCGGCCGCACGAGATGCTACCGGCAAGACCGGTCTCGTTCATGAGCTCGACCGTCACGTGCTCCAGCAGGTGGCAGAGCTCGGTCTGACCCATGCAGTCCTGGAACTCGCGGCCGGAATCGCCCAGGCACAGGTGCTTGGCAATCGCGGGCACCAGGTAGTACACGCGCGCCGTGGCCTCGATGTCCTCCGAGGTCATGAGCGGCATGCCGGGGTTCACCAGCACATGCGCGCAGATCTTGTCCTCACTGACGGTGACCTTAAGGATGTTGAACAGGCCTGCCATAACTCTCCCCTACTCTTCCTTGTCCTACTCGTCGCCGTCGTGCGGATTCGCGGAACCCGCACCCGACGTCGTCGGCTCGTCTACCGAAGACTCGGAATCCTTCTTATCGGTTTCGGCCGGAGCGATCACGCGAATGAGCGAGATGCGCTGGCCACGCATCGACTGCACTTTAAACTTGTACCCCGCGACCTCAAACACCTCTCCGATGTCGGGCACCGAGTCGCAAAGCTCCAAGATCCAGCCGGCGATGGTCTCATAATCATCGCTTTCCTCGAGCGGCCATCCAAGCTCAATCGCGTCATCGCACGAAAAACGCCCATCAACGAGCCACTCGCGGCGCGAAAGGCGCGTGAGATACTTGTTGTCGGGGTCGAACTCGTCCTCGATCTCGCCGACGATCTCCTCGACGATGTCCTCGATGGTGATGATGCCGGCCGTGCCGCCGTACTCGTCCACGACCACCACGATCTGGTCGTGCGAGGTCTGCATCTCGGACAGCAGCGGCAGGATGTCCTTGGTGTCGGGCACAAAGGTGGCGTCGCGCAAAAAGCCGGCGATGGGCTGGTCGCCCTTGCCGTCGAGCGCGGGCTGAATCAGGTCCTTGATGTGCGCGATGCCCGCGACGTTGTCGGGGTCCTCGTGATAGACGGGGATGCGGCTGAAGCCGGTCTGGCGCATGGTGGACAACACGTCGGCGACTGTCTCGTCGTCCTCGCACATGGTGGTGTCCACGCGCGGCACCATGACCTCGCGGGCAACGGTGTCGCCCAGGTCAAAGATCTCGTGGATCATACGCTTTTCCTCGTCGAGCAGGTCGTCCTGCTCCGAGACCATGTACTTGATCTCTTCTTCCGAGACGTTCTGACGGTCGTCGGCACTCTTGATGCGCAGAATGCGGGCCAGGCCATCGGAGCAAGCGCCAGTCAGCCACACGAGCGGGCGAGCAATCTTCTGGAACACGGAAAGCGGGCCCACGACCTGCTTGGACACACCCTCGGCATTGGCCAGGCCGATGCGCTTGGGGACGAGCTCGCCGATCACGATGGACACGAAGGCGACCGCGACGGTGATGATGACCGGCGCCAGGCCGCGCGCGATGGCGGAGAGCGGCGCGATGCCAAAGCTCATGAGCCACGTGGCGAGCGGGTCGGACAGACTCGTCGAGGCGACGGCGGACGAGGCGAAGCCCACGAGCGTGATGGCGACCTGGATGGTGGCGAGCAGCTGGTCGGAGTCGGCAGCCAGCTTAATGGCACGCTCGGCACGCTTGTCGCCTTCCTCGGCCTCGTGCTCCAGCACGGCGCGCTTGGCCGTGGTGAGCGCCATCTCAGACATAGAGAAGTAGCCGTTGATGAGGGTCAAAACGAGGGTGGTGATAAGGGAGATGGTTATGTCCATCGGGAGTTTCTCGAACCTCCAAGATTCGGGACGTCGGATTAAAACGTTGATGGCGGATACGGCAATGGCGCCGGCGCCCAAACGAGGACGCGGGCGCGCAGGCGTGGTCGCTAGATTACGAAGAGAATCACCGCCATGAACTGGAAGATGCTACCGGCGAGCACCCACAGGTGGAACACGCTGTGCAGATAGCGCACGTTTTTGGCGATATAGAACGGCACGCCCACGGTATAGCACACGCCGCCGACGGCGAGCAGGGCAAGCGCCACGGGGTTCAGCAGCGCCACGAGTGCGGGCAGTTTAAAGACAACGAGCCAGCCCATCAGCAGATAGACCAGGCCGCTTACCCAGTGCGGCTGGCGCTCGCGCATAAAGCACTCGAGGGCAATGCCGATAATGGCGATGGCCCATACGGCGAAGAACAGCGCAGCGCCGCCGTCGTTTGCGAGCGTGATGAGGCAAAACGGCGTATAGCTGCCGGCTATGAGCAGGTAGATGCAGCTGTGGTCGATGATGCGAAACACGCGCTTGGCGCGCGCGGGCTGAATCGCGTGGTAGAGCGTGGAGGCTAGGTATTCGAGAATAATGCTGACACCATAGACAATCGCCGCGGCCATGTGGGCCGGGCCTCCGCCGCGCAGGGCAGCGAATACGATCAGGAGCACCAGGCCCGCGATACCCAGCAGGCAGCCGACACCATGGGTGACGGAGTTCATGATCTCCTCGCCCACCGTGTAGTGTGGAACGGCCGCGGTCTTGGGTCGCGGCTTAGAACTGTCGCTCGAATCGGACATGCCGGTTACATCCTCCAACGTAAAGAGTTCTCAACACTATATCAAAGCGTCTGGGTGCGTGCGAAATTTGCACCATACGTGACCCTTTGTTTACCCATTCTTTGCCTGTTGACGCATCAACGGTGAACGTCCATAATGCGCTTGCATTAAATGTTGATGTATTAACATCTTTAAGGAGAACCGTAAATGCCTCAAAGCGCACACCCCCATCGAAAGTTCAAGATAGCCGGCATTGTTACGTTGGTAGTCGTTGTCGCGCTGCTGGGGTTTGCCGGCAACTTTCTGTTTGACTTCGCGCTGAATCCCCGCGCGCCATACACCATGAAGATGATGCAGGACGGCAAGGACGACAAAGAAGGTGAGCAGCCGGATGCCGAGGACACCGAGGCGCGGGCATGGTTTAAAGAGAACCGCGAGAGCAGCAGCCTCACCGCAGATGACGGAACCGAACTTGCCGCTTGGTATTTTGCTGCGTCGGAGAGCACGCACGACTACGCCGTTTGCCTGCATGGATATACCAACGAGCCCATCGGTATGGCCCGATACGTCAAGCGATTCCACGACCGCGGCATGAACGTGCTCGCACCTGCCGCGCGCGCCCACGAGCGCTCCGGCGGCGACTATATCGGCATGGGCTGGCCCGAGCGCCTCGACATCGTCGCATGGATCGAGCGAATCGTTCAGACTGACCCCGAGGCGCGTATCCTGGTCTTTGGCGAGTCGATGGGTGCGGCAACCGCCATGAACGTCGCGGGGGAATCTCTGCCCGCAAACGTGAAATGCATTATCGAGGACTGCGGTTATACGAGCGTTTGGGACGAGTTTTCTCTGCAGCTCAAGGACGTGTTCGGCCTGCCCAGCTTTCCCTTGCTCGATGTAGCAAACTTGGTGTGCAACGTGCGCGCGGGCTACGACTTTCATAAGGCGAGCAGTGTGGAGCAACTCGAACACGCGACGGTTCCCATGCTGTTTATCCACGGCGACCAGGACACCTTTGTGCCGTACAGCATGCTCGACCAAAACTACGACGCGTGCGCCAGCAAGGTTAAACAGAAGCTCACTATCCATGGCGCCACCCACGCCAAGAGCGCGCAGGTCGACCCCGAACTCTACTGGAACACGGTCGACAACTTCCTCGACAAGATTTTTTAGGCAAAAAGCAACGTCTGGGGTTTGTTGCCAAAAATCGGTTTGTAGTCGGCGGTATTCGATTTTTCACCGCACTTCTGAAAAGCCGCCCGCAAGCGTTGTGCTCGTGGGCGGCTTTTGCTCAACTTACGCTACAAAGGCGCTTGTTTTGTCCAATAGCTAGGTGCTACTTGACCTCGATGAGCTCATACTCGCTCGTGCCCAGGCCGATCTTCTCGGCATGCGCGATGCACACGCGCCAGTCGGTGTCGGGATGCGTGATGCAGAAGGGATCCTTGGCCTGCTCGCCCTCCAGATGCTCGTGGTTGTGCTCCATCTTGGCCGCGCTATCGGTGAGCTCGGTGTTGGGCAGCGGCTCAGATGCCATGACGGCATCGGCGCAAGCCTGGTCGATGGCGACCGGGTCGAAGCTCGCGAACATGCCGATGTCGTTGACGATAGGCGTGTCGTTTTCGGGATGGCAATCGCAGTTGGGGCTGATATCCATGGCAAGTGAGATGTGGAAGCTCGGACGGCCGTCGACGACGGCCTTGGTGTACTCGGCGATCTTGCAGTTGAGCACGTCGGCCGCGGCGTCATAGCCGGGCTTGATGCAGTCCTGGTTGCATGCCGCAATGCAGCGTCCGCAGCCCACGCAGCGATCGTGGTCGATGGTAGCCACGTGAACCGTGCGGGTGCTGCCGTTGGCAAGCTCGCGCTCACGCGTACCGTCAAACGTGATGGCGCTGTGCGCGCAAATCTTCTCGCAGGCACGGCAACCTACGCAGTTGGTAGTATCGACGCTCGGCTTGCCGGCGGCATGCTGCTCCATCTTGCCGGCACGGCTGCCGCCTCCCATGCCCAGGTTCTTCATGGCGCCGCCAAAGCCGGCCTGCTCATGGCCCTTAAAGTGGGTGAGGCTGATCACGATGTCGGCGTCCATGAGCGCCTGACCGATCTTGGCCTCGCGCACGTACTCGCCACCCTCGACCGGGACGAGTGCCTCGTCGGTACCCTTGAGGCCGTCGGCGATGATGATCTGGCAACCCGTAGCATACGGGGTAAAGCCGTTCTGGTAGGCGGTATCGATGTGCTCGAGCGCGTTTTTGCGGCTGCCCACATAGAGCGTGTTGCAGTCGGTGAGGAAGGGCTTGCCGCCCAGCTCCTTCACGACGTCTGCGACGGCGCGGGCGTAGTTGGGGCGCAAAAAGCTCAGGTTGCCCAGCTCGCCAAAGTGAATCTTGATGGCGACAAACTTGTTCTCGAAGTCGATCTGCTCAATGCCGGCGCGGCGAATGAGGCGCTTGAGCTTGTCGAGCTGGCTCTCGCGAGCATGCGTGCGCAGGTTGGTGAAGTACACCTTAGCGGGTGCTGCGGGTGCAGTTGCGGTCATAGATATATCCCCTCGGTCTATATGGCGTTACAGACATAGGAGATGGTACCCGTTAAAGTAGGGTCGAAGTCAAGCACGGCCACTCATTGGGGACGGACTTAAATGAGTGCCGCCAGGGACAGTCCTTGCCAGCCCGGCCGGCGAGCCGGCGAATCGGCAAAGACTGTCCCCGATGACTAGTCGCTTAAGAACGTCCCCAATTGCTACTCCTGCACCTTGAGGGCTTCGGCCAAGCTCACGCGCTTGATAGAGCGCGTGTGCAGCAGCGCTACGACCAGGTAGGTCGCAAAGCCAATGCCGACACACGCCGCCATGGACCAAGCGGGCACGTAGATCTCAATATTGCCGTTGTAGGCGAGCAGCATCGAACGGAAGATGGCCGTAAGCGAGCCGATGATCACGGGCAGGCTCAGCACGAGCGATGCCGCCACGCACAGCGTGATCGAGCGGATGTACAGGTGCGAGATCTCGCCGTCGCGATAGCCAAAGACCTTCATGTAGCTGATCGAGCGGGCGCTATGGTCGATGACAGCCTTGGTCAGCAGATACATAAACAGCAGGAAGATGAACACCGCGAGCCCGACCATCATGCCGATCATGTCGCTCATCATGCCGATAAACTGGTCGCCCACGGCGCGCATGTCGTCGGGTGTGGTGTCGCCGGCAAAGTAGCGTGCGTCAAGGTCGAGCTTCTCGTCGCTCACGTAGCCGTTAAAGTAGGCAGCGTCGTTGCCGAACAGCTCGTTAAAGTCGTCGATGCTCATGTAGATATTCATGTCCGACTTGGAGCCCCAGGTGCAGTCCTTGCCCTCGTACTCAAGGGAATAGTCCTTGCCCTCGTACTTGTCGTGGAGCGTGACCTTCTGCCCCTCGCTCCAGCCAAACTTATCGAGCAGGCCGCCGCCAAAGACGACACGCCCGTCCCCGACATCCAGCCCCTTCCAGTAGCGAGAATCGGACGAGACGCCGTAGATGGAGATCGTCTCCTGCCCATTTCCATCGCCGCGGTCGTATTGCAGCTGGTAGACGGCGTATTTCTCGGCCTGTGCAATCTTATCCGCACCGTTGTCGGTCGTGTTGACGGGGTGAATGTCATCGTTGTCAGTATCGATCTTCGAAGCCTTTTCGATCAAATCGATGGTCTCGTCACGGTCGCAGCCAAGGGCGTCGGCAAGATCGTCGAGGCGCGCATAAAGGGCGTCCTTCTTGTCCTGGACCTTGGTGAGCGCATCCTGCGCTGTAGCCAGACTCTCGGCAGACGGAGCGCTTGTCGCAGCATCGGCAGCCGTATACGCGGCATCGACCGCGTCGTCAAGCTCGTCGTCGGCATCTTGGGCGGCAGTGAGGAGCGCGCCGTCCACCGACTGCAGACGCTCGAGCGCCGACCACTGCCCGCGTTCCCCGGCGGTGCCTTCAAGCTCCAACGGCGCCTTGAGCGTGTACTGGTGCTCGGCGACAAGACTTGTCTCCAGGTTGTCCGCGTAGTGGGTCATCGTGGGTAGAATCGCCAGGCCAAAGAGCAGCAGCAGTGACGCAAACGCGATACCCACGAAGAGCGTGGCGAAGTTGCCCAGATTGCGCAGGAAGATGCGCAGGCGGAAGCGAAAGACGAAACCCATGCGCTCCGGCAGCTGAAAACCGCGTTTGGTACCCGACTTGCCGCCCGCCTCGTGACGAAGAAACTGCAGCGGCGTCTTGCCCATCTTGCGGAGCAGGCCCACCAGCGTAATGAGGATGAGTGCGGAGGCAGGAACCACGGCGCACTTCACAAAGATCTCCCAGCTCCAATACACCTGAAAGGGCGGCAGGCTGTACGAGCCGTAATAGAGGCCGCGCATGGGCTCGGTAAAGAACGCAACGCCGAGCACAGTGCCCAAAAGCGCCGCGAGCACGCCCACGATGGCGGGAAGCGCAAGGTAGTGCAGCACGATCTCGCGACGGCGATAGCCGCTGGCGAGCAGCGTTCCGATGATGGCGCTCTCCTCCTCGATAGTGGCGTCGGTGAGCACCACAAAGACAAACGCCATGATCACGATGATGATGTCGAGCAGCGTCGTCCACATCATGGAGTCACCGTCCACGTCGTCGCGCGCATAGCCAATGCCCTGGTTGGAATCGGCATCAGTCAGGTCGTCCACGCGCGCATCGGCATCCGTCAGCGCCTCGACCATATCTTGCTCGGCATCGATACGGTCCGCGGTGGAGAGGTCGCGGTCGTTAAAGGTAAAGGAGTAGGTGTAGGCGGGCGCACCGCCGGCGTCCTCGAGCGTGGCAAAGCCGGCGTCGGTCACTTCGGCCACGCCATAGGTGATAGTGTTGACCGTAAAGTCGGAGTTGTTGAGGAACAGCGCCTGGCTATCGGGCTGGGTCATGATGCCGCAGATGGTGTAGGTGCGGCCCTCGAGCTCGACTTTGTCGCCCACGGCAAGATCGTTGTTGGTGGCAAAGACGCGGTCGATGGCCACCTCGTCGTCCGCGCGGGGCTGCTCGCCTTCGCAATAGGACGCGATATCAACCTTGGTACGGTGCGCGTAGGTGCGCAGGGTGCGCTTGGTGCCGTCGTCGCCGGACGCCTTTTTGATGATGGCATCGATGGAGAAGTTCTTGTAGAGCGTGACGCCGCCGACGTCCTCGGCCGCGTCCTCGGCGGCTTTGAGCTGGTCGTCAGTGGCCTCAAAGGAAGTGGTTACGCGGCCGTCCTCGATCGTGTACGCATCGCGCATGTCGTCGATAAGGCAGCCGATGGAATGTGCCGCGAGCAAAAAGCCCGACGTGAGGGCAATGCTTCCGCACATAAGCAAAAAGATGCCCAAGTACTTGCCGATATTGCGACGCAGCTCGCGCGGGAGTCGTTTTGCGAGAGGTGACATGGCGCCGCCTACCAATCGAGCTCGGCGGCCGCGACGGGCGACTCGTTGAGCTCGTCCTCGACGATGCGACCGTCGCGCAGGCGCAGCACGCGGTTGGCCATGTGGGCGATGGCGGCGTTGTGGGTGACGATGATGATGGTGCAGCCGTAGGTGCGGTTGACGTCCTCCATGAGCTGCAGGATTTCCTTGGATGTCTTGTAGTCGAGCGCGCCCGTGGGCTCGTCGCACAGCAGCAGGCCCGGGTTTTTGACGAGCGCGCGGCCGATGGCGCAACGCTGCTGCTGGCCGCCCGAGACCTGGCGCGGGAACTTGTTGCGGTGCTCGTAGAGGCCCAGCGAGCGCAGCAGGTCATCGACATTGAGCGGGTTTTTGGACAGGTGTGCCGTGACCTCGATGTTTTCCTTGATGGTGAGGTCGGGCACCAAGTTGTAGAACTGGAAAACAAAGCCCAGCTCGCGGCGGCGATACTCGCCCAGGTCGGCGGGCTTGAGCGTCGTCAGGTCGCAGCCGTCCACCATGATGGAGCCGCCGTCGGCGTCCTCCAGGCCGCCGATCAGGTTGAGGAACGTCGACTTGCCCGAACCCGAGGGCCCCAGCATGACGCAGATTTCGCCGCGGTTGATAGACGTGTCGATGCCGTCGAGCACCGTCAGGCGCGCATCGCCGTCGCCGTAGTGTTTTTTGAGGTCCTTGACCTGGACGTAGGCCTGTTTCGTCGCCATACCATCCCCCATTGTTAGCCTTCTGCTACTTTTCTAGGGTAATAGTAAACCCAGGCGAACTATTTTTCAAACTAGTCATTGGGGACGTTCTTAAACGACTAGCCGTTAGGGACACTCTTTCGCTACCCGGCAGCCGGGGACGTTCCTTTCCTGCCGGCAGATGGGGACAGTCTTTGCCAACCCGACCGGCAAGACGGCGGATCGGCAAGGACTGTCCCCAATGACTAGTCGTTTAAGTCTGTCCCCAATGAGTACTCTGGTCGTTTAAGTCTGTCCCCAATGAGTACCCGATGGCTAGGCGGTTAGGCGTGGGACTTGGTGTGGGTGAGGGCTAGGCCAACGGCGGCGATGGCGGCGGCGAAGAGTACGGTGACGCCCAGGTCGCAGGCGATGTCGCCCAGCACGGCAGACGTCAGGTCCGACGCGAGCGCCTTGCCGATCGCGTCGTTCACCCAATATGTCGGCACAAAGTGCGCTGCCGTCTGCACGGCCGAGCCCATGAGCGACAGTGGCATCCAGGCGCCGCCCAAAAACGTCATGAGCATGCCAAGCAGGTTGCCCACGCCGTTGAGCAGCTCCTCGCGCGCGCCCAGGCTCGAAAGGGTAAAGCCAACGGCCAGCGGCGTGCACGCCAGGGCAAACGTTGCCGCCAGTGCCAGACACACGCGACCCACGCCGACCTCGGCAACCGCGCCGGCAAAGCCCACGACACCCATCATGCTCGACACAAACCAGATGCAGACGGTGAGCACCGCGGCAGCCGCGAACACGGCAAGCGAACGCTGGCGCTCGGAGACCGGACCGGCCTCCATGCGGCGCACGCGCTCGGGCTCGTTCATGCCCGAGAACACCAGGCCCACCGACACGATGACCGACGAGATGATCGCATACGCGCCAAAGTTGAAATACGACTCGAGCGTGGCGGCGGCAGTCGAATCGACCTTGACCTGCTCGATCTGAACCTCGGCGCGCTTGGCGGCGGCGTGCTCGGCGGCCTTGGCGACGTCGCCGTCGGAGGCAGCGGGCTCAAGTGCCGCCGCAGCGCCCGCGAGCGAGATCCAGCGCGAGGCCTCGGCAGACGAAAGCGCCGCCGCCATGGTGCCGGAGCCGTACGTCACGTCGAGCTTGGGCAAGGTCTCCCCCGCACGGGCGGCCGCGATTAGGTCGTCCTCAAACCCGTCCGGGATAAAGAACACGCAGTCGGCGCTGCCCTTGGCACTGTTGCTCTTGGAGAGCGCGTCCGCAAGATCGTACGCGTCGTCGCCGATGCCCGTAACCAGGTCAAAACGTGCACCCAGGTGCTTGGTGAGCGCCCGCGAAAGGTCGCTGTCGTCGCGGTCGACCACGATCACGTTGGTGTCGTAGGGCTTGTATTCGGTGAGCTGCGACGAGTTCCAGCTCACCGACGCCGCGATGAACACGCCCATGAGCGAGATGAACACCGTGTAGATGAGCAGGTAGAACGGGTGTGCCAGCGCCATGCGAAGCGCGGTCTTAAAGGTGCTCATAGCGGCTCCTTCCAAAGATCAGCGTGGCTGCGGCGACAAACACCAGGGCCATCAGAACAAGCGCGCCCGCGCGAACGGCGAAGGGACCCAGGTCCTCAAAGAAATACAGGCGGTTGAACATGTCGCAGATGAGCTTGACGGGATTGAGCCAGCACTCGGCCGGACAGGCGCGGGCGACGTCGTCGGCAAGCGCCATCGCCGGCTCGCCGTAGAGGCCGGCGAACAGGGCGCACGTGGTGGCGAAGCCCGTGAGAATGCCCGACTTGGACGCCTTGCCGCCCTTAACGGGAAGCGTGCCCACAAAGAGCCCCAAGCCCGTCGCCGCAAGCGCGGAGGCGGCGCCGCCTACCAGGCACAGGCCCTCGCGCCCGCCAAAGTCGACGCCAACGACCAGGCGCACATAGCCAATCGCAACCGTCATCGAGGCAAAAGAAGCCAGCCACGAGCCGATAAAAATACCGGCCAGCGAAGCCGTCTTGGAAACGCCGCCCACGCAGCGACGGGCCCCTAAGCCCGACAGATTGGGCTGCAAATCGACGACGCTCAAGGCGGCAAACTCGGCAGACATCATCGCGACCAGGCCAAAAAGCGCGTAGTAGTAAATGGTCGTGCCGTCGGGCGTGGTGCGTGTCAGGCTCACGCGACGGGTTCCGCCCTCGAGCGACAGGGCGCGCGCAACCGCCTCCGGGTCGGCGAGCGCCGCCGGATCGTCTTGGGCAATCTGTGCCATGAGCTCGGCATTTTGCGTATAGGAGCTTGCCACCGTTTCCAGAATGCTGCGGTCGACGAGCACCGTGGACGCGCGCGAGCTGTCGTAGCTCGAGAGCAGTGTGAGCTTGGGCGTGCCCGCGGCATCAACCGTGTAGATGCCCGCGACTTCGCCGGCCTTGAGTGCGCGGTTCGCGGTGGCCGCATCCTCGCACTCGTGGACCTCGAGCAGCTGGTCGTCGCCCTCCTTAGACAGCGAGGCCGCCACGTCCTTAAAGGTCGACGCGTCCCAGGCTTCGTCAGCCACGATGGCCACCGGCACCGGGTCGACCTTGCCGTCGGAGCTCAGGTTCGCAAACATAAACATGAACATCGTGGAAAGCGCAATGGGAAAGATCGCGCCCCAGACCCACGTGCTCGGCCGACGCAGCAGCGTCTTGAGCGTGATGATGATGGTGTTGAACATGGCCGCCCCCTAGTCGCGCAGCTCGCGGCCGGTGATCTCGAGGAACACGTCGTTGAGGGTCGGCGGCTCTGAGTAGATGCGGCCGAGCGGCACGTCGTACGAGCGCAGCGCGTCGAGGATGTCGGTCAGGTTATGCGGGCTCGCCTCGCACGAGAACGTAAGCTGGCCCGCCGTCGCCGCCAGGTCCAGGACATGCGGCAGGCTCGCAACGGCAGCGAGCGCCGCACTCGGCACTTCACCGACCTCGATCACGATCTTCTCGCCCATCTGAATCATGCGCTTGAGCTCGTCGTTGGTGCCCTGCGCCAGCACGCGTCCGCCGTCCATGATCATGATGCGGCTGCAGATCTGCTCGACTTCCTCCATGTAATGGCTGGTATACACCACCGTGGCGCCCTCGTCGCGCAGACGGCAGATGCCCTCCAGGATGGCGTTGCGGCTTTGCGGGTCGACCGCCACCGTGGGCTCGTCGAAGAAGATGAGCTCGGGCTTGTGCGCGATACCGCAGGCAATGTTGAGGCGGCGCGCCAGGCCGCCCGAAAGCTTGCCGGGGCGGAACTTGGTAAAGTCGCCCAGGCCGACAAAGTCGATCGCCTCGTCCACCAGCGCGCGGCGGCGCTTGCGGTCGTTGACGTAGAGGCTGCAGAAATAGTCGATGTTCTCACGCACGGTGAGCTCGTCGAACACCGCCACCTGCTGCGGCACCACGCCAATGCGGCGCTTGAGGTCGTAGCGAGCGGGCGTCATGGGCTCGCCGAACAGCTCGATGGCGCCCTTGTCGTAGGCGAGCAGCTGCAGGATGCAGTTGATGGACGTGGTCTTGCCCGAGCCGTTGGGGCCGAGCAGGCCAAAGATCTCGCCGGGGGCGATGTGCAGGTTAAAGTGGTCGAGCGCAATAAGGTCGTCGTAGCGCTTGACGAGGTTTTCGACGTGGACGATGTCTGTCATGAGGCGGCCCTTCTGTTGATCGCGGCCCGGTACGATTGCATCATCGCAGGAGCGGGTGGGCCGCACCAGTGAGCTTTGTCACGAGTGCGGCGCCAACAGAACCGGCATCGCCACGGGACAAAGTAATCAGATTTGTTTGTCCCAAATCTTAAGTAAGTAGGGCTTGCATTTCTGATTACTTTGGCCCGTCCGCGCCGTAGCAATCACCAGCTAAAACAGCTCCACCTCATCCCGCAAGAACTGCTCAACCGAAACGTTACGATCGCCCACAATCATCGGCTTCGCCTGAGGGTTCTGCGCCAAAAACTCAGTCATACCGCTCTTGGACACGCGGCCGCTTTTAACCTCGATCGCCGCAAGGGCGTCATTGCCGCGCTTCGCCACAAAGTCCACCTCGAGATTGCCCTCACGCCACCAATACAGCTCAAAGCCTTCTGTTTGAGCGCGCGCGATGAGCCGGGCGCCCACCGCAGTTTCGACCAAATGCCCTCGCAGGGCAGAATCAGCCAACAAGTCACCCGCCCCGCGCCACATCGAGAACATTAATGAGGGATCATGCACGAGCAGTCGCGGCGAGCTTGCCCTCGACCTCACCTGCTTGGCGTCGTATTTTTGCAACCCGCTCATCATGCCCGCCTTGGACAGCAGATCAAGATAATGGCGCACGGTATCAGTGTTTCCCTTATCGTCGAGCTGCCCCAGCAGTTTTCGATACGATATCTCCTGCGCCGAATACTGCGCACCCAGCTCAAAGAGGGCTCGCATGAGCGCCGGCTTGCGCACGTCTTCCATCTGCAATACGTCGCGCGAAATCGTCGATTCCACGATCGAATCGCGCATATACTCGCGCCAGCGGTCGACATCGCTCTTGAGAATCGCGGCGCCCGGATACCCGCCAAACATCAGATAATCCTCGAAGCTATAGCCAAACGCCTCGGACATCTCGGATAGGCTCCAATGCGTCGAACGCAGTAGCTCAAATCGTCCCGCAAGCGATTCGGTCAGTCCACTGCCGAGAAGCAAGCTCGACGAACCGGACAGCACCACAAGAAGCTCGGTGTCGTTCCAAGAGTCTTCGTCCCACAGGGCCTTGACCGTCTCGGACCAACCCGTAACTTTTTGTATCTCATCGAGCACAAGGATGGCACGCGAGCCATTACTTGTCAGCTGCCGAGCCTGGCGCCACTCAAGGTCGATCCAATCCCCCGCGAGTTCGCGCGACGAGTCGGCACTCGCCACGCGACACGGAAGCCCGCAAGCCTTGACCGCCTGCTTGATGGCCGTGGTCTTGCCAGTTTGTCTGGGACCCATAACCACCTGAATAAAGGAACGCGGCCCCATGAGTCTTTGCTGTAACACGGTCGATATCTTGCGCCTATACACCTAGAGCCTCCTTTTGATAAATCTATCTAGCAAAAATAATAGCTGTATCTAGCAAAAATGATAGATACAGCTATCAAAAATGCTCAGGTGAAATGATTGTCGGCGAGATATAGTCGCGGTCCCCCTTGCTGGGACAAATGTCACGGTTGCTCCCGGTGGGGCCTCCCCCGCGCGCGCCATCGCGTACAATACCCGTATGAACAGGCTATTCGACAAATCGATCGTGCTGGCGTGCTGCATCGCAGCCGCCACGGGCCTTGCTGTGGATGCTCGCCTGGTCGCGGCGTTTTGCCTTGGCGTTGTCATCGCCGCGCTGGCCGAGGTCGCGCAGGGAGAACGCGCCCGTCGCGCCAGCGAGGCCGGCAGCTACGCCTACGTCATCGCGGCTGTCTTCGTGCCGCCGTTTGTGCCGTTCGCACCTCTCGCCCTCTATGACATCGCGCGGCGCGTGCGCCGTGAGCACGCCTGGATCGCGCTGGGTGTCGGCGCTGTCTTTGCCTGTGCGCTCGTCGCGGACCTTCGCTGCAGCGCGCTCACCACCCGAACGCTGTTGCTAACCGCCATCCTTTCGGTCGCCGCCACGTTGCTGTCGCTGCGCACCGCGCAGCTGGAGCGCGAACAGGAACGCATGCGTCGCACCCGCGACAAGCTGCAAGAACGCGCCCTGGCACTCGAGGCGCGCAACCGCGACCTCGCCGACCGCCAGGACTACGAAGTCGAGCTCGCGACGCTCGCCGAACGCGCCCGCATCGCGCGCGAAATCCACGATAACGTGGGCCACCAGCTCACGCGCGCTTCGCTTCAAACCGAAGCCCTGCGCGTGGTCCATGCCAACGAGCCCGGCGTTGCCGCCGATTTCGCCGACGTCAAATACACCGTTGACGAGGCGCTCCAGCTCGTGCGCGCCAGCGTCCACGCGCTCAACGACAATGCGACCAACCTCTCCGTGCAGCTCGAACGCATCGTTGAAGGCGCGCGCTCGGACAGCGGTCCGCAGATTGAGCTTGAGGTTTTGGCCGAGCATGCGCCCGCCAACGTCGCCAACTGCTTTGCGGCGGTGCTGCGCGAGGCGCTTTCCAACGCCATGCGCCACGCCCATGCCAAAACCATTACCGTGCGGTGCATGGAGCATCCGTCGTTTTACCAGCTCATTGTTACCGACGATGGCGCGGGTGGGATTCAAGCAAGCGGCCGCGGCGCCGCGGAGGGCATGGGGCTCGCCTCCATGCGCGAGCGCATCGAGGCGCTTGGCGGCACCTTCACCGCCGGCCCGCGTGCCGGCGCCGGCGGCTGGCGCGTGTTTGCCACCGTTCCCAAGCAGCAAGGAGATGAGGGCCGATGAGGCTCATCGTTGTCGACGACGACCGCTTGGTGGTCGATTCGCTCAAGATTATCCTGGGCGCCCAGCCGCAGATCGAGGTGGTGGGCACCGGCGCCAACGGCAACGACGCGGTTTCGCTCTATGCCGAACATGCACCCGATATCGCGCTGCTCGACATTCAGATGCCGGGACGCGACGGCCTATCGGCGGCGCGCGAAATCCTTGAGCACGACCCCGCGGCACGCGTGGTGTTTCTGACGACATTCTCGGATGACGAGTACATTGTGTCGGCGCTCAAGCTGGGCGCCCGCGGTTACCTGATCAAGACCGATGTCGCCGCCATTCCGCCAGCGTTGGCGCAGGTCATGGATAGCAAACGCGTGCTCGAGGGCAAGGCGATCGAAGATGTTGACTTTGACGGGATGGGCGACAAGACGGGCACGCCCCGCCGGCCCGCAGCCTTTGCCAGCCTGACCGACCGCGAGTTCGAAGTCGCCGAGCTCATCGCCCGCGGTCTCGATAACAAGGAGATTGCCGCCACGGCTTATATGGGAGAAGGCACGGTGCGCAACCACATCAGCTCGATCCTGGCCAAAATGGGCCTGCGCAACCGCACCCAAATCGCCATCGCCTACCTGCGAGGGTAATTACCCAACGGCCGACCGCTCCGGCATAGCAAAATGGCTGCCATCGATTTAATGCCATTTCAAAACTATGCCGGTTTCCGGGGCTGAGTCACGAGTCCCCAACCATGCCGATATTCGTGAAAATAAAACCGCAGGTAGACGAGCCGTCATTTTGCAGAAAACGCGGGTATGGATGGGAGTCCTGAGTTTGGCCCCGTAAACCGGCATAGTTTTGTTCGGGCGGCCCTGCACGAGTACCTCCGCAAGCCTCGCGGGACCAAAATGATCCGTTTTCCTCCGTCCCCGGGGGATCATTTGGCGGCGCCAACCACGAAATCGGCCCATCTACTACGTTTGACTCGACACCCCTGACCATACCTTCGTTTTGAGCAAAACCGCAGGCGTTCTACCTGCGGTTTTGTTTTCGCGTTTTTTGGCATGGCTGGGGGTAAGGGGATAAACGTAGTAGATGGGCCGCTTTCGTGGCGGCCCTTCCTCCCCTGCGCACAAAAGTGCCGCCACGGAGAAGGGAGACGTCTCCGTGGCGGCTGGGGGTGGGGGGTGGGGCTATGTTCTGGCTCCCCGCCGGCCGCCCGGGGCCTTTTGGCCCCGGGCGCTACCAGCGTGCCTAGCGCTTACGGATACCCCAGACCAGGGTTCCGACGCCGGCCATGGCAATAACAAATGCCATGAGCAGTGCAGCGGCCTGCTGGTCACCCGTGGTGGGCAGGAAGCCCTTGACCGTCTTGACGATGTTCGTCACGGTCTTGGGCGTGCCGGGATCGGGCGTCGGCACGGGCGTCTCGGGCTTCTTGTACGCGTTGTTGAACACGATACCCTCGACGCTCTTGTCGCCCTTGGTAAAGGCGACGTTCGCCTTGAGGTTGCCCTCGCCGTCGTCGACCACGTTGACGGTCGCGGTAAAGACGGACTTGTCATAGGTCATACCGACCTCGTCGCCCTTGACCTCGCTGATGGTGTAGACGTACGTACCAGGCTCGTCGTACTCGAACTTGTCGAAGTTGATCTTGCCGTCGGCATCGTTGGTGACGGTGGACTCGATGTCCTCGCCAACGAGCTTAAAGCTAAACTCGTCCTTCTTGAGCTCGCGTCCCTCGAGCACCTTGATGGCGCCGATGGAGACCTGCGTGGGCATGGCGTGATACTTGTTGGTAAAGCCAGCCGACTCGGTGGTTCCCTCGAGCTTGTGCGTCGCGGTCAGCGTGCCGTCGCCATTGTCGGAGACGGTGGTCACGACGGTGTAGGTCGTACCGTCATAGGCGACGCCCTTGTACAGGCCGAGCGCGTTGGGGCAAGCCTCGCGCAGCGTGTACGTGTGCGTGCCGGGCGCCTCGTAGCGGATCGGGCTCAGCGTAACGTTGCCGCTGGCGTCGTTGGTGCCACTAGCGACAGTCACGCCGTCCTCGAGCAGCTCGAACGTGAACTCGCCAGCTGCAAGGTCACGTCCGGTCAGACGCTTGACGGTCGTGACCTGATCGGTCACGGAAGAATCGGTAGGCGCCACGCTGTACGTGTTGGTGAACGTAAAGTCCGCACCGTCGCCGCCGTCGCGCTTGACGCCCAGGTGCCCAGCGCCGTCGTCAGTCACGGTATAGGAAACCTTGCGCGTGGCGTTGGCGTCGTTGGTCACGCCAGGGGCGCTACCGGACTCGGTCACCGTGTAGGTAAAAGTGTGCGAGCGCGGGGCGGTGAGGGCTGCGGGCTCGGACTCGTCGCTGGGCTCGTCGGCGTTGACATCAGCGTCGGCGTCGGCCTCTTCAGCCTCTGCCTCTTCAGCCTCTGCCTCGTCGGCCTCGTCTGCCTCGGCCTTATCGGTCGCATCGTCCATCACGCCCAGGGCGCGGTTGAGGTCCTCGAGCGTAAAGTGGATCTTGCCAAAGTCCACGTTGCCGGCCGTGTCGTTGGTTGCGGTCGTGTGCTCGGGCATCGGGGCACCCGCCTCGTCAGCGGTCACGGTAAAGGTAAACTTACCTGCGATGTCGGCCGGGGTCAGGCCCTCAGCTGCCTGGAGCTTCTTAGTGCCGGCGAGCGCGGCGTCAACGGCTTCGGCGCCGTAGACGTTCTCGAACAAGGGCTCGACGCCGCCGTAGTCGACCGTTGCCGTCAGGGTACCGTCACCGTTGTCGACGACGATAACCTTAAAGCCAAAGCTCCACGTTGTAGCGGAAACGCCATTCGGCAGCCCGAATAAATCTTCGTAGGCCGTGTAGTTAATGGTCCAGGCAAGCTTACCGTCCTTGTCGGTACGATGGGCAAGCCCAGCAGCCTCAAGATTAGCAAGCATCTTAGTGTCGTAGTGCAGCGTATCAAAGCTCACGTGCCCGCCGATATTGGGCTTGAGGTTTTCGTATGCCACAAGCTCACCCTGATAGGCGATGCCGAACCAGAACTCGCCGTCGGCCATCGGGCGGCCGGTCAGAGTCTTGGTGGCAACGACCTGAGCGGCGGTGCCACCAGGCGTGTTGGTCGTAGCGCTGTAACTGTTGTGGAACGGCACCAGGGCCTTCTCGACCTTGCTCTCGCCACTCTTGTGGACCGTCTCATGCGTGCCCTCGGGACCGCCGGAAACGGTCGTCGTAGCAGTGAGCGTGCCGGCGGTGTCGTCGGCGATGGCGATCGTCACCGTGCGCACGGCGTCGTCGTAGGTGTAACCGGGCTGGCCGTCGTTCTTCTCGGCCACGGTGTACGTAAAGGTCTTGCCGGCGTCAGCCTGCGTAAATATAACCTCATGACCAGCCAGAATGTCGATCAGTCCGACCGTTGCCTCTGCCGCTGCGGGGGACTTGAAGCTATTAGCCCCGGGCAGCAGACCGAGCGCGCGAGCCGAAGCGTCGTCAGCAGGTGTCACGGTAAAGGTGAACTGACCCTCGGTCATGGGGCGGCCGTCCAGATACTTGCTGAGCCACAGACCGCCGGCAGCGGTGTAGTTAAGCTCAGTGCGGTACGTGTTGGTAAAGCGTCCGTTTTCCTTCTTGGTGACGTTGGCGGTCAGGGTGCCATCGCCGTCCTCGGTCACGGTCACTTCGGCGGTTGCGACATGCGCTTCATACGTCATGCCGACCGTGCTGCCCGCGTTCTCGCGAATCTCGTACTTATAGGTTCCGGCGGCAGCGTAGTGAATCTTGCCGAACTTGATGGTGGCGATGCCGTCCTTCGCGTCCTTCTTGCTCACGGTCACGGTTGCGGGATCAGGCAGCGGGGCGCCCTCGGGAGCGGTGATGGTAAAGCTAAACTCGTCCCCATCCGTCCAGTCGCGGCCGTCAATGGCCTTGCTCAGGCCAAAGTCGAGCTCGGTCTCGAGCGGGGTCACGCTGTAGGTGTTCTCGAAGGTCGCAGCCTCGGCGTCGTCCTTCAGAGCATGTGTGGCGCTGAGCGTACCATCGCCGTTGTCCGTGATGGTGGTCTCGATAGTGTACTTGGTGTCACTGTAGGTGATGCCCTTGCTGATGGTTCCGCCGTTGACCTCGCGCAGTGTGTAGGTGTGCGTTCCGGCCTTGTCGTACTTCACGGCGCTCATCGTGATCTTGCCGTCGGCGGCGTTCTTGCCGGTGGCGACGACCTTGGCGTCCTTGCCCTCGCCCTCGACGAGCTCGAAGGAGAACTCGCCCTCAGTCATGTCGCGCCCGGTCAGAACCTTGGTCGCGGCGATCTTGTCGGTGACGCTAAATTCGCCGGGGTTCGGCTTGTAGGAATTCTTGAACTCAGCAGTCGTGGCATCCTTCAGCTCGTGCTTCGCCTCGAGCTTGCCCTTGCCGTTATCGGTGATCGTGGTCACGACGGTATAGGTCTTGTCGTCGTAGGTGATGCCGTTGCCTTCGGCACCCTTAACCTCGCGCAGGATATAGGTATGCTCGCCAGGCTTATCGTAGGTGATTTTGTCCATGACGATCTTGCCGTCGGCATCGTTCTTGCCGGTGACGACGACATCGTTACCCTCGACGAGCTCGAAGGAGAACTCGCCGTCCTTGAGATCGCGGCCGGTCAGGGACTTGGTCGCGGTGATCTGGTCGGTGACACTGGAGCTCACGGGAGTCACGTTGTAGGCGTTCTCGAACGCTGCGGGCTCGTCGCCCTGCAGCTTGTGCTCAACCGCAAGCTTGCCATTGCCATCGTCGGTGACGGTAGTCACGATGGTGTACTCAGCGGTGCTGTAGGTAATACCGTTGTCGGCGTCGCCCTTGACCTCACGCAGCACGTAGGTGTGCGTTCCGGCCTTGTCGTACTTCACGGTGCTCATCTTGATGTTGCCGTCGGCATCGTTGGTGCCGGTGGCGACGACCTTGGCGCCCTCGCCCTCGACGAGCTCGAAGGAGAACTCGCCGTCCTTGAGATCGCGGCCGGTCAGGGACTTGGTCGCGGTGATCTGGTCGGTGACGCTGGACTCGTTCGGGGCAGTGTTGTACTTGTTCTCAAAGCGTGCCGGCTTGGTGCCCTCGAGCGCATGGGTCACCTTAAGCGTGCCGTCGCCGTTGTCGATGACGCTCGTCTTGATGGTGTAGCTCGTCTTATCGTACGTGATCCCGTTGCTCAGCCCCGCTTCGTTGGGGAGCTTCTCACGCAGCTTGTAGGTGTGAGTGCCGGGCTTATCGTAAGTGATTTTGTCCATGACGATCTTGCCGTCGGCAGCGTTAGTGCCCTTGGCGACGACCTTGTTACCCTCGACGAGCTCGAAGGAGAACTCGCCCTCCTTGAGGTCGCGCCCGGTCAGGACCTTCTTCGCGGTGATCTGGTCCTCGACAGGCTTCACGCTATAGGTGTTCTTGAACTCGGTCTCGCCCGAGATCTTTTCAACGTCAGCCTTAAGCCCACCTGTGGCCTTAACAGCCACGGTCACCTTGAACGTGGCAACGTTCTCGCTGTAGGTAATGCCACCGACGCCGCCCTTGACCTCGCGGACCTCATAGGTGTACTCGCCCGGCTTGTTATAGGTGATCTCGCCAAAGTTAATGGCCGCCTTGCCATTGTCGTCCAGGTCGGCATTGGTCACGGTCGCGGTCGCGGGTGCGGGCATCGGGGCGTCATTCTCGGACGTCGCGGAGAGCTCAAACTTAAACTCGTCCGTATCCGTCCAATCGCGACCCTCGAGCACCTTGGTCAGGCCAAAGCTCGTCTTGGTATCCACCGTTGCCGGCGTCACGTTAAAGCTGATCTTGCCGTTGTTGCCCAGGTGAACGTCAACCTCCGTGGCGTTGTTGTTCCACTTGGGGTTGAGCACGTCGGCCGCGGTGCGGGTGGGGTTGTCACCGCCCACACGCTCCTTGGTGGTATGCAATTCGTCAATAAAGGCCAGGCGCGCGGTTCCCTTGCTAAACGACAGGTTTCCGTTCGCGTCGCGCACGAAGGCGTCCTCAGAGCTCGCGGCGTCTCCGCCGGTAAACTCAATAACGGCAATACGGGATTCGGCCTTACCGTCTGCGCCCAGCGCCTCGAACTCATCCTTGTAGTAATAGATGCCCTCGGCAGCCAGCGAGCCCGTCGCAGGCGTTGTGCAGTTCTTATCCACATAAATGGGAGTCTGCTTCTGGAAATAGTAATAACGATTGGAATCGGCGGGCTCAAAGTTCGCAATCGTATCGCCCAGCGTACCGCCATTCCACTTGTTCGCGTAGAAGTTAACAGTCTTGGAGCCGTTCTCCGCGGTGATCGTATTGCTCTTGATGTAGTCCTTAAGCCCCACTACCTGCTCGGGTGTAAACAGGTTATCGAGCGCGTCTTTCTTAACACTCGAGGTGTAGTTCACCTGGATGGGCTCAGTATCGTCGACCGTAAGAACGCCATCGGTAATCTTAAAGTGGCGCAGCGGAATCAGCGACGCGGGAATCTTGACCGTTACGATATCGCCGGTCTGGGGCTCGCCCTTTCCGGCATGCTGAACGGTGATAACCAAGTTCGCGGCGGCACCAGTAAATGTATAGGTATCGACATTGCCCTCGGCCTTCATTGCCGGGCCAGTAAACGTCTCGCCGTTGTACACGACAGACGTAAAGTTGTCGACCTGCATAAAGTCGCCCAGCTCGTCAGTAAACGTAATATAGCCAGACTTATGCTCGCCATAACCGCCGTGAACTTCGGTCGGGTAACCGGCTTGGATAATGCTTCCCGAGATCTCTTCGAAGATTTTCTCGAGCTCAGAAGCGCTGGTTGCCGACTTGTAGTAATTGGCGTTTTCTGCGCGCGCACCAAAGTTGATGGTCCATTCGTCCCAGACAGAAATGCTGGATGAGGCGGCAGGATAGTTGCTCGACACGGCATGCATGAACTTATTCTCTTTGCTTGTGCCATCAGCCGTGGGGATGGCACTGGGGTTTACGCCGCTAAAGATACCGATCGTATAAATGTCGGCACCTTTATCCTTGATCTTCTTGGCGCTGTTGATAGCGTCATTGGCAACCTCGTTCTCGAATTCGTCCCAACTCGTGGGCGAGCCATCGGTGAAGAAGACGACGACCTTCTTGGCGTCGGCGCGATCAGACGAAATGCCCTCAGCCAGTTGTAAGCCGTAATCGGCTCGCGTGGCGCCAGCGGGACTGATGGAGTCGATCGTACTCTTAAGGCTCTCCGCGTCCTCGCCCTTGCAGAGCGTCAGCTTCTTCATGGTCTGCGAATAGTTGTAGCCGTATCTATCCTTACCGTTGCCGACATCAGTGGACTTTGTGCCCGCGAACTTAACGATGGCGACCTTGTGCTGCTTGGACTCATCTGCAATACCTTGGTTTTGCGTGGCGATGGTGTCAATAAAGCTATTGGCGGCCTTCTTCAGCGCATCAATACGCTTGGTTCCGTCATTTCCGCTCATGTCATCCTTCATCGAGCCAGAAGCATCCAACACCAGCACGATGTCGAGCGGCTTGCCGGAGACCGTCGTATCGGATGTCGAAGAGATAGCAGACAGCGTGGTCAGGAAATCAGAATCCCCGTTCTCGACTGCCTTGACCGTCTTATCGGTCCAGATTCGGCCGACGTTTTGAGTTGTTACTTCCTTGCCGTCATAGCCGCCGGCCCAGAACTTCCAGTAGTTGCTGGTATCGCGGTCGACGACCGTTTTTCCGGTCATGGCCGGTCCGTCCATTCCTGTGCTGGACCTGGCGTTGGCCTCGGGCAGCATGGCAAATGCTGCAGCCGGCAACACAAGCACTACGGCAAGTATCACCGCCAAGAGACCCCTCGTGTACTTACTCATCGCGTCTCCCTTCTCGCGGTCTCAGACCTTGCAACAGCCTAAAGTTACGAAATGAGACACAATTTGGGCAGGTGACACATGTTCCAGATTCTGTTTTGGGCGTGAGACAAATGTCTCACCAAAGTTGAGACACGGCGTTTTCGCAGGAAAACGGGTGCGACTCAAGATGGACGGGGCAAAAGGGCCCGTTTTCCTCCGTCCTTGGGGGATCAAGGGCCGTCACCGATATGGCGCCATTTCAAAACCATGCCGGTTTACTACGATAAAAATAAGATCCCCGACCACGCGTGACTTTTTCGCAAAACCGCAAGCCGTCTACCTGCGATTTTGATTTTGCCAAATGCGGCGCGGTCGGGGGTAGGCGATTTATCGTAGTAATCCGGCATAGTTTTGTTCGCGGCGGCTCCACCGCTCGTTTAAGCGCGGGACCGGTGGGGCATTTTGCCCCACCGGTCCCTATTCCAGCTCTATTCCGGTTTGGTTTCCACCGTGGGAGTCTTGTCCGCCGCGACTGGAGTGCGGGCGGTATCCATAGTCAGGCAGTGCTTGGGGCAGCTCTCGATGCACTCGCCGCATACCACGCAGGCATACGGGTCAATCGACCACGTTCCACCCTTGCGATCAACCGCGAGCGCGCCCGCCGGGCAGCGACGCGCACACATGCCGCAGCAGATACACACGTCCATGTCGTTAACGATGTGCCCACGCAGGCGCTCGGGTGCCGCGAGCTTCTCCTGCGGATAGCACACCGTTACCGGCTGCTTGACCATAGAACCCAAGGCCGTCTTGGCAAATGTCAGCAAACTCATGCCGCGCCTACCTTTCCGTGCAGCTAATGCAGGGGTCGATGGTCAGGATAATCATAGGCACGTTGGCAATGAGCACGCCCTGCAGCGCATGCGTCAGACCCGCTAGATTTTGCGACGTCGGCGTGCGCACGCGGAAACGGTCCAAGTTCTTGGTGCCGTTGCCGCGCACATAGTAATACGCCTCGCCGCGCGGCTGCTCAATCACAACCTCGCCGCGCGCGCCGTCGGCCGGCGTGAGCTTGGTACGCCCACCGATACCGTCGTGCGGAATCTTGCCCACAAGCTCCTTGATGATGTCCATAGCCTGCGTGACCTCGGCGCAACGCACCTGGCAGCGGGCATAGCAGTCGCCATCGGTAGCGACAATTGGCTCAAATGCAGCCAGATCCGCATAGGCGCCGTCGCCAAACATGCGCACGTCATAGTCCACGCCCGAGGCGCGGCCGAACGGGCCGACCATCGAAAGCTCCAGTGCGTCCTTCTTGCTGATCACGCCCACGCCGTGCAGGCGCTCGCCGCAGCTGTCGTCGTCCAAAAACGTATGCACCAGGGCCTCGTAGTCAGGACGCATGGCATCGAGCGTCTGGACAATGCCCGCCAGCTCGGAATCCTCGATATCGTGCTTAAGGCCGCCGATCTCGTTAATCGACAGGATCACGCGACCGCCGCACGTGCTCTCAAAGATCTTGAGTATCTGCTCGCGCAGCGTCCACGAACGATAGAACAACGCCTCAAAGCCAAAGGCATCGGCGAGCAGGCCCAGCCACAATAGATGCGAGTGGATGCGCGAAAGCTCGTGCAAAATGGTGCGAATATACTGCACGCGGCCGGGCACCTCGATGTCGAGCATGCGCTCGCAGGCGCTGGCATAGCCGCAGCTGTGGCCCACGGCGCAGATGCCGCAGATGCGCTCGGCGATGTAGCCAAACTGGTGCATGTCGCGCTTTTCGGTGAGCTTCTCGAGCCCGCGGTGCACAAAGCCGATCTGCGGAATTGCCTCGATGACGCGGTCGTCCTCGATCACCAGGTCCAGATGAAGCGGCTCGGGCAGCACCGGGTGCTGCGGGCCAAACGGAATGACGGAGCGATGTGCCATGGACCTTACGCCTCCTTTTTCTGCTTGTCGCGGGCGGCCTTGGCGGCAAGCGCCGCGCGGACCTTGGCCGCTTTCTCGGGATCCATGGCGGCGAGCTTTGCCTCCATCTCGGCGGCCTTGAGCGCAGCCTTCGCAGCAGCCTCATCGTGCTGAGCATCGGAGCCGGCAGCCGCAGCGGGCTGGACGGCAGCAACGCTCGCAGCATCGCCGACACCCGCGGCGCCCTTCCCCGCAGCGGCCGCAGCCGCGGCGACCTTCTCGGCCGCGGCCTTGCGCGCCTTGGCCTCGGCGGCCGCGCGGACTTTCATGGCCTTCTCGCGCGCGGCCTTCACCTCGGGCGTGATAACGCTCATGGGCTCGGCGGTCGAAACCTGGTAGAAAAAGCCCTTAAAGTCGATCTGCATGTCGGTAATGGCAAGACCAAACAGGTCGTGGGCCTCATTTTCAAACGGGAACACCGCGGGGTAATACGAGCTGATGGACGGAATCTCCTGGTACTGGTCGATGCCCTCAACCACCAGGTTCTCAATCGCATAGCTACCGTCCTGCGCAATATGCTCCTGAGCAGCACGAACGTTGATAAACGTATAGACCAAGCGATACGAGCCGTCGTCGACGTTGCGCTCAGCGTGCATTTGCACAAAGCGCGCACCGACGCCCTTAAGCGCCTGGACATGCGACAGGAGCTCGTCGATCCCGACGGTGGTATAGATTGCCTTTTGCATTACTCGGCCTCCTTTGCAGCGGCGGGCGTCCCAGCAGGTGCGTCGCCAGCAACGGGCGCGTCGCCGGCCTCAGCCGCGGCCACAAACCCGTCCTCGCCTAGCTCAACGCCACCATCCCAGGTGGCGGCGCCGCCCACGGTGAGCGGATCGCCGCCGGCGCGCATCACGGCCTCCTTCTGGTCCAAGATGCCGCACGCCTCCACGATGGCATCGATCACGGTCTCGGGGCGAATGGCGCACCCGGGCGCGTACACGTCCACGGGAATCGCGCGGTCCACGCCGCCGATCACGTTGTAGGCATCGCGGAACACGCCGCCCGAGCACGCGCAGATGCCGCAGGCCACCACGCACTTGGGCTCGAGCATCTGGTTGTAAATTTGGCGCACGACAGGCAGGTTCTGGGCATTGACCGAACCCGTCACCAAAAAGATGTCCGCATGCTTGGGGTTGCCGGTATTGACCACGCCAAAGCGCTCCGCATCGAACAGTGGCGTGAGCGAGGCCAGCACCTCGATATCGCATCCGTTGCAGCTCGAGCCGTCGTAATGAATAACCCACGGCGAGCGCGACATTTTATGATCCATGGATGCCACCTCCTAAATAAACACGTCGACGAGGATAGGCATAAGGTTGAGCAGGCCAAACACCAACGCCACGCCCCAGCCGAGCTTAAAGCAGCTGCGCCAGGTGCTGCGGGCGAAGGTGTTGTCGATCAGCACCTCGACAAAATACGTCGCGGCCATGACGACCAGGGCTACGGCCCAGCTCACCGGGTTGTCCCAAACAAAGAACATGCCCACCCACATCAAAAACAGCACGGTCTCGCACCAGTGCATAAGGGTCATCTTGGCCAGCGTGCCGCCGCTCATCTCGGTGGCGACGCCCTGGACAATCTCCTGATGCGCGTGATGCGAGTACGAAAGGTCAAACGGCGACTTGCGCAGCTTGATGGTAAGCACCGCGAGCAGCGCCAGGAAAATGGGCGCACTGTACACGATGATGGGGGCCGACTGCCCCGTCACGGCGATGGAATCAAAGCTGTCGGTGGCAAGGTACAGGCCCACGCTCATCAGCAGAACGGCGGGCTCGTAACTCATAACCTGCAGCAGCTCGCGGTCGGCGCCAACCTGGGCAAACGGGCTTTGCGTCGAGGCGGACGCCAACACCACAAAGATCGCGGCGAGCGTCACCATAAAGGCGCACAGCAGCGTGTTGGAGCCCGACACAAAGATGCCGCCGCCCACGACGGTAAAGATGAGCGCGCATGCCATGTAGGTATCATCCATGGTGTTTACGCTGGCAGGGGCCTTGCGCAGCAGCTTGGCAACGTCGTAGAAGGGCTGCAGCAGGCGCGGGCCCACGCGGCCCTGCATGCGGGCCGAAAGCTTGCGGTCAAGGCCGTCAATCAAACCGCCCACAAGCGGCGCAATCAGGGCAAACGCCACGGTACCAATAAAGATGCCCACGACACCCGAACCTTCAAAATACTTGCCGCGCAGCACCGAGGGCGCGCTCATGGCAAGCCGCTCGGGCCCAATCCACGCGCAACACAGCAGCGCAAACAAGATAATGCTGCAACACACGACGCTACCCGCGGGGCCAATACGCTTCTCGCCAAGGGCGTCCTCCGAGTACCAATTGCGCTTTTCGGCCTTCACCTCGCGTCCCATCGAGCCGCGGAAATGGCGGTAATTGTCGGTTCCCACGCCCGAAAGATATACGTTTACGTGCGGTTTGTTGCTCACGCGGAATGAAGTCAGCAGCACCACGGCGATAAACGCCACGATAACCACCATCAGATACATGGAGTCCTTGCCAATAACGTACGGCACGCGGCCAAACACCATGGCCAAGTAAGGCGACACCAGGCCGCTCGAGATGAGCGGGAACGCCACGCAGCAAAGAATCAGCAGCGCGGCGATGGTGTTGAGGGCCATCCATTCGGTCTTATGGACATTGACCTCAACGTTTTGAGCCGTGGGGTCGACGCCCGAAAGCTTGGCAAGCCACTTGCCCCAGAAGAAGAACGTCGCGGCCGAGCCAAAGGCAAGCACCATGATCATGAGCACGTTGCCGGTCTGCGCAAACGCCACCAGGGCGCCCCACTTGGACACGAGCATGCCAAACGGCGCCACGAACATGCCCATAATGCCCAGCATCATCAGGCGCGTCAGGTGCGGCATGCGGCTGAACATACCGTCCATATCCTCGATATTGCGGCTGCCGATATGGTGCTCGGCCGTGCCCACGCACAGGAACAGCAGCGACTTTGCCACCGTATGGAACAGGATCAGGAAGATCGCGGCCCACACGGCCTCGGGCGCGCCGACGCCCAGGCAGGCACTGATGAGGCCCAAGTTGGAAATGGTGGAGTACGCGAGCACGCGTTTGGCGTTGCTCTGCGAGATGGCCATGAGGGCAGCGAGCAAAAACGTGATGGCACCCACACTCGTGACCATAAAACCGGTCACGGGATAGATGGCATAGAGCGGGCTCAGCTTGACCATCAGGAACACGCCGGCTTTGACCATGGTTGACGAGTGCAGCAGGGCGCTCGTGGGCGTGGGGGCAACCATGGCACCCAACAGCCAAGTGTGGAACGGCATCTGTGCGGCCTTGGTGAGTGCGGCGAGCGACAGCAGAACGACCGGCATCACCAGCAGCGCGGATTGCGCGGTTCCGGCGCCGGAAAGCTCGATCATGCCCGAGATGGTCAGCGGCATGCCGTTAACGTGCAGGTACATAAGTCCGGCCAAAAACGCGATACCGCCCAGCATGTTGAGGATGATCTGGGTGAAAGCGTTTTTTATGGCCTCGGGCGTGCGCGTGTAGCCAATCATGAGGAACGAGCACACGGTGGTGATTTCCCAGCCGCAGAACAGCCACTCAAGGTTGTCGCTCGTCACGATGACGAACATGGCCGAGAGGAACAGGAACATAAGCGCCAGGAACTGCGGGCGACGGTCGGGCGCGGTCTGCCCGCGCAGCGCTGCCTCGTGCTCGTCATGGGCCTGGAAGTCCTTCATGTAGCCCAGGGCGTACACGCAGATAAGGCTGCCGACGATGCCGACGGCAAGCACCATGATCACACTCATGTAATCCAGGTAGAGCGGCGTGGCGGTGACAACCTCGGCCGCGGGCAGCGTCATGGCAGCGAAGGCAACCGAACCCACCAGCTGCGCCACGCCGAGCACGCCGGTAAGCGCGTTCCTATATTTGAACGCGTTGTACAGGATGACGGCGCACAGAATTACGTCAATGACGGAGCTGATTATCGAGAGCACATGCGAGGTGCCGGGGGCGACCTCAAAGCTCTGCGGACCCGTGCCAAAAAACATGACGGCGACTACAACTGTCACCGCCATAATAATGCCGGAGCCTACAAGCCCTACCGCATCGCGGGCGCGGTCACCGCGCGCGAGCAGCATGCCCAACGCCGGTACCAGCGGAAACAGGGTAAGGAAATACAGTAGCGTCATACCATCACTCCCCCATGCAAAAACGCTGCAATTGTTTAACGTTATAGCTCAGTTGAGGAGTAGCGGCGGCGGGTTTTCGGTCAACTGGGGAGTTTTAGGCGTACGGGGTAAGGAGTCTGTCCGCTTTGGAGCAGAGAGGCGACGCTCCCCCTATCGCGACGGCGGGCGCACGGGCCACTGCGCGCGGTTTATTAACCACTTTAGAGGATGTCCCGATAGGCTCGCGGCGGTCCAAAAAGTTGCCGCGGCAAGAAAAATGCGCCCCTGTGGGCGCACCATCCCGTTCGCTATTCCGCCTTTTTAACGCGCGGCTTGCGACCGCGCGGCTTATCAACCAGCGCGGACTCACCGCTCTCGCGATACTGGCGGCACCAAGCCTTGACCGAAGACTCGCTGGGAATCTTGTGCTTGATCATGGCCTCGCGAACCGTTAAGCCGTTTTCCAAGCGGTCCTTGACCACGGCGAGCTTAACTTCGTACGAATAGGTGTGATGATGCGAACCGGCGTTGAGAACGGCGTCGGCACCGCCCACGGCATACGCGCGGGCCCACTGACGAGCCGTGGCCTGGGGAATGCCAAGCTCCGCGGCGAGGGCGCGATGACCGACCCCCTCTTGGAGGATCTCGACGGCGCGCTGCCTAACCTCGGGCGCATGCGTGCGAGTCCTTGTTGCTTCCGACATACCTGCCACTTCTTAGCCTTAACCGTTAATCTGCTTTCTTACGTGCAAGTTAGATAGTAGCATTTTACTGTTTGCTCAAAGCAGTTAATTAAAATAGACGCGGTGTTATCTGGGCATTTGGCACCAATTTACGACATTTCTTTATCAATTATTTACGCTGGTAGCTGGCTCGCAGCTAATCGTCATTCGCTTGTCAACAAAATTGGCATCTCTTTATGTCCTTTGGCATAGAGGATATAGTTATTAACCCCTCCCCCAATAATTTTGAGTAATCGGCAAGGCAGTAGACGTCCTTACTCCTCATGATTACCGCGCATTGCCATCCACCGGAGCAAAACAAAAAGGGCGGGGCCTGCTGCGCTTGCAGGCCCCGCACCGGTTGACACCCGACGGGACACAGCCGGGCGGGACGGATCCGTGCTACTGTCCCGCCTGGCCGCGATGTTCAACTACAGCTCGTTGGCCGCGTGATACGCCGTGCGAATGGCGCTCGCGATGTCGGCGGTGCGCTCGCCCGAGCAGTCGCCCACGCAGGTCACGGGCACCGTCACGCCATCCAGGTCAAACGCGTTGGCCTTGGAGCCCACGGCCATCACCACGTAATCGCAGGCGATCTTCACCGGCTCCTCGGCGCCGTCCTCGGTGGTGCGAACGGCCTCCACGCCCTCGTCGGTAATGGCGGTCAGGCGGGTCTTAACGTGCTGCTCCACGTTGTGCTCTGCAAAGTCGCTCATAATCAGCGGCAGAATGGTCTCGGACTCGCCTGCGGCAATCTTGTCGAGCATCTCCACAATCGCCACCTCGCAGCCGTGCTGCAGCAGGTACTCGGCAGTCTCGGTGCCCACCAGGCCACCGCCAATGACGGCGACGCGACCGCTAAGCTCCACCTTGCCGGACAGCACGTCCCAGCTCGAGACGACCTTCTCCGAGTCGGCACCCGGAACGGGGATGACCACGTCGTGCGCGCCCACAGCCACAATCGCGGCGTCGGCGGCGTTGAGATCCGCGGGGCTAGCGGCATGGTTGAGCTCAACCTTCACGCCCAGGCCGGGCAGAATCTTCTCGTAATACTCGACCGAGCGCATAATCTCATCCTTGCGCGGAGGCGCGGCCGCCAGCACAATCTGGCCGCCCAAGTGATCGCTCGCCTCGTAGATGGTCACGTCGTAGCCGCGCTTGGCCGCCACGCGTGCGGCCTCCAGGCCGGCAATACCGCCGCCCACCACGGCGATCTTCTTGTCGCCCTCGCCCGGCTTAATGGCGATGGTCGCCTCGTCGCCGTTCTCGGCGTTGAGCACGCACGAGATGTACTTGCGGTTTTGAATCGCGTCGACGCAGCCCTTGTTGCAGTTGAGGCACTCGCGGATGGGCTCGCCGGTCGCGGCCTTCAGCGCAATGTCGGGGTCGCACATGAGCGAGCGGCCATAGGCGATAATGTCGGCCGCGCCGTCCTCAAGAATCTTCTCGCCGGCCTCGACCGAAACAACACGGCCGACGGTGGCCACCGGCACGGAGACCAGGGCCTTGACGCGCTCGGCCACCGGCAGCGTCCAGTTGTAGGGCATGGCGCCCATGGGCGGAATGGTGTCGCCCATGTTGCCGGTGTGGTTGGCCTGCGCGACCTGGATCATGTCGATGCCCGCGCCCTCGAGCAACTTGGCGAACTCGCAGGCCTCGTCGGGCTGCAGGCCACCCTTGCCGCGCGGCGTGCCGTCGGGGTTCTCCATGATCACGGGGAGCTTATACTCCACCATCAGCTGCGGCGCGGCTTCCTTAATGGCGGCGACAACCTCGAGCGCATAGCGAACGCGGTTCTCGAACGAGCCACCGTACTCGTCGGTGCGCTTGTTGAGGATGGCCGAACATAGCGAACCCACCAAGCGATCGCCGTGGACCTCGATGGCGTCAATGCCGGCCTGCTGCGCGCGAGCGGCCGAGGCGGCGATGGCCTCCTTGATCTGGGTGAGCTGCTCTACGCTCGCCTCGTTCACAAAGTGCTGCATATCGTGGTGCAACTTGGCGTAGGCCTGCTTGCGGATCTCGTTGGACTCGGCCATCTTGGCGGCAAAGGTCTCCTCGTCGCCGGCGGCCTTGGCCTCCTGCGCGGCCTTGGCGGCGGCCATGGATCCCATGACCATGCGGCCGACACCGGGCACGTCGTACTCGGGGTGGAACAGCTGCAGCGCGACCTTGGCGCCGTGCTTGTGAACGGCGTCGGCCAGCGCCTTAAACGTGGGGATCTGGGCGTCGGTCGCCAACTTGGGCGTGGGGCTTGCGGTCATAACGGGAGCAACGTCGCCAATAACGATGTAGCTCACGCCGCCACGGGCCAGACGCTCGTAAAAGGCCAGGCTGCGCTCGCCGATGGAGCCGTCGCGCTCCTCATAGCCGGTGGTTAGCGGCGGGAACATAATGCGGTTTTTGAGCTCAAGGGGGCCAACCGTAATGGGCTGGAGCAGCTTGGATGCGGGTGCGGTCATGGACATTCCTCTCTTATAGGCGCGGCGGCGATGTTGCCGCGTAGTTGTCTAGAGGATATGACATGGAAGTGCAGCAGCACAACGGAAATCGGCGGATAGCAGGTAGCGGCAGGTGGATGGGGCGGGGCGGCCCGTCGGTTTGTCTCGATCTGTAACAGTTACTCAGCAAAACCGGGTCTTACTGTTACAGATCGAGATATTCCTCTCGACCTATCCTCAACAATCTAGATCTGTAACAGCTAGGCCCACTTTTGACCCCTACCTGTTACAGATCGAGACAAACCAAAACCGTCCCGGCGTAAAATCTCAATCTGTAACAGTAACTCGGCAAAATCCGTCCCTCGTGTTACAGATTTAGACAAACCGTCCAGGCGGGGACTCAACATCTCAATCTGTAACACCTAGCTGCCCAAATCGGGTCTAGATGTTACAGATCGAGATTTTGTTTGAGAGGTTGGGAATTGGGCTGAGAGAACAGTCCCGGAATAACAAAAAAGCTCGCCGGCTAGGCCGACGAGCTGCTAAAAGTTCTTGGTCGCGGGGGCAGGATTTGAACCTACGACCTCCGGGTTATGAGCCCGGCGAGCTACCAGACTGCTCCACCCCGCAATGTCTGGGCGCCTCATGTGCGCAAGAAAGAATATTACGTGGGAGTTCGGTAAACGGCAAGGAAAATCTCGTAGAGCATAATTCCTTCATATTTAAACCCCTCAGCCCCTATCACCGTAAACGAATCGCAGCCGAGCGCCGTCGACGGCACGTATACAATGGTGCGCGTCCTTTTATGCCGACACCGGGAGTAGACATGCTGCTCGCTATCGATATGGGAAACACGCAGACGGCCATGGGTCTGTTTGACGGAGACGAGCTGGTGCAGTCGTGGCGCATGCCCACCGACCGCTCCTATACCGCCGACGAGATCCACGTGCGCCTGATGGGCTTCTTTAAGATGTACGACCTCTCACTCGACGCGGTCGACGCGATTGCCTTTGCGGGCGTGGTGCCGCAGCTCTCGCGCGAGTGGCACGCCGTTGCCGACCGCATCGCCGCGGACGCCATCGTCATCGGACCGCAGACAGCCGCCGTGACCAAGCTGCGCGCGGCGCGTCCCCAGGCCGTGGGCGCCGACCGCGTCGCCAACGCCGTTGCGGCCGAGACTTTCTACGGCGCGCCGGCGATTGTGGTGGACTTTGGCACCGCAACCAATATCGATGTGATCGATGAGGACGGTTATTACATTGGTGGGGCGATCGCGCCGGGCATCCGCATCTCCATGGACGCGCTTGCCGCCCGTGCCGCTAAGCTCGCCAGCGTGCCGCTCGAGGCGCCCGAACACGCCATCGGTCGCGACACCGAAGAGTGCATCAAGGTCGGCGCCGTGATGGGCGCCGCCGCCATGGCCGAGGGCCTGGTCGCGCGCATGAAGCGCGAGCTGGGCCGCGACGATGCCACCGTTATCGCCACAGGCGGTCTCACCGGCATCGTCGCCGATTCGACCGATGCCTTCGACGTGGTCGACGGACAGCTCACCATCAAGGGTATCTGCGAAATCTACCGCCGCATGCAGGAGCAGGGGTAGAACGGGCGCCAAGTCGTGCGCGCCAGCTCGCAGCAACCAGCCGCCAATCCTATTCCTCAAAATCGAAAATTTTTCAGTTTTGAGGAATAGGATTTTTTGCTACGCCTCACCGCACAGCCACCTCGCCAAGTCCACGATCTGCACTCCGTCGCGATCCGTGGCCTCGTGATGCGTGCGAGCGAGAATCATCTTGGGATACGCATCGCCAATGCTCAGCAGTGGCGAAATCTCGCGTTCAAATGTCTTGTCCGAGCTGATGTCGTCGCTCACCTGAATGTAGAGTTTCTCGCTCCGCTTGATTACCACAAAGTCTATTTCCTTTTTATAGAGCACACCGACGTATACCTCGTATCCGCGGCGCAGCAGCTCGATGGCCACCATGTTCTCGTATACGCGTCCCCAATCCATATCACGTGTACCAAGAAGCGCATATTTAAACGCATGGTCCGCCAGGTAATACTTCTCGCCGCTCTTAAGGTATTTCTTACCGCGAATGTCGTATCGACGAACTTTATAGAAGGCAAACGCATCGCACAGGTACCCCATGTACGTGCCGACCGTCTTGTTCGTAATCTTTAGCCCATCCGCATTTAATGCGTCCGTAATGTTGCGCGCCGACGTAATGTTGGAGACGTTGTCCATCATGTAATCGGCAATGCGTAGCAGCGCCGATTCGTTTCTCACGTTATGCCGTTGCACGATATCTCTCACAATGAGCGTCTTGAAGACGTTGGAGAGATATTGATAGCGCTGCTCCTGCAGTGGATAAGGATACGAGCCAGACATACCGCCGGTTCTCGCGTACTCACCGAAGTCGCGGTCGACCTCGCCCTCGTCGCCATAGAGACGATACTCCTCAAACGAGAATGGGAAAACCTCGATCTCGAAGGTGCGCCCCGTAAAGAGCGTCGACAGATCGCTCGACAGCAAAAAGGCGTTCGATCCGGTAATGAAGATGTCGTACTGCTCGGATGCATGGAGGCTGTTGATCGCGCGTTCAAAGCCGTCGCACATCTGAACCTCGTCGATAAGCAGGAAGTTTTGCTTGTCGGACACTCGATGCTCTTTCACATAGGCGAGCAGGGCATGATATTCGAGCAGGCCCTCGAACTCGTCGAGGCTGTAATTGATATGGATGACATTCGAATTGGACAGATTTGCCTCCACGTAATCGCGGAGGGCCTCGAGCAATTTTGACTTACCGCTACGGCGAATGCCCGTTATGACCTTGATGTCCGGTACGCCAATAAGGCTCGTCAACGTGTCCATATATGACGTTCTATTGATGAGTTTCATTGGTGCCTCCCTGCGGTCTTCTATCGCTATTCCTCAAAAACGAAAATTATTCAGTTTTGAGGAATAGACTCTGCAACGAATATACCTCGTTAAAGGCCGAGCTGGCTTAATTCTATTCCTCAAAATCGAAAGATTTTCAGTTTTGAGGAATAGGGCGCTGGCAACCCATTCACCAGACAAACGAAACCCTCCCCGGCACAGCCGAGGAGGGTCTTGTTGTCATCGCTATCTTTGAGCGCGGGCGCCTCGCGTTACAGTCCGCGAATCCGTACGGCCTCGGGCGGAAACTCCTGCTCGCCGGCATCGGTCTTGATGGTCGCGCGACCCCAGATGTCCAGGCCCGCAAACACACCGACCGCAAGCGGCAAACCGTTGGGCGACACCGCCGCGACCTGACGACCCAGCAGTGGCACCATGTCAAAGTACTCACCCAGCACCGGAGCCAGCGGGCCGGCGGCGCCCTGCGGGGTGTTCGCGACGGCAGCCCAGGCATCCACGCGGGCCAGCACGGCGGCGGCCAACGCCTCGATCAGCGCCTCATCTGCCATATCCACGCCGAGCTCGCCCAGCGCCGCACGCTCAATATCAACCGTCACCGCGGCAAACATACCCGCGGCACCGGCACCGCCGTTCACGGCAACACGCGCGAGTGACGTCTCAAACGCAGGCGCACCGCACACGATATCGCTCGGCCACTGGATACCCACCTTGCCGGCAAGGCCCAACCCCGGCGTCGAAGCCGTGCCCACGAGCGCATCCATCATGCCCATCGCGGCCACAAACGGCAGGCCGTGGAAGGCGTGCATATTCACATCGGGGCGCACGACCAGCGAAAACGTCAGCGAAGCATCGCCCGCGCTCCACGCGCACCAGCCCGCGGACACGCCCTCGCGGCCCGCGTCACGCGCCGCGTCGAGCTCGGTGCCGGCGGCAACAGCATTCATCTCGATCATCTACATACGCCCCAATTCGCCCACGATATGGCCCACGCGATCCTCGGGCTCCTTGACCTCGACGCCGTTGTAGCGGAAGAACCGCGCCGGGTCGTGCATCAGATCCTCGAGCGGCACCAGCACAAAGTCGCGCTCGCCGATCAGCGGATGCGGCAAGCGCAGCTTTTTGCCGCCGTGGGTCTCGCCGTCCATCCACAGCAGGTCCAGGTCGATGGTGCGCGGGCCGTTGGCCTTGGCCTTTTTGGAACGGTCGCGGCCCAGCTCGGCCTCGATCTTCATGAGCTCGTCGAGCAGCACCAACGGCGCCAGCTCGGTCTTAATCTCGATGACGGCGTTGGCAAACGCGTCCTGGCGCATCTCGTAGGCCGGCTCGCTCTCGTAGATCTTGGAGGAGTTGGACACGCAGGTGAGCGGAATTTCGGCGATCATGTCGCGCGCGGCGCGGATGTTGTCGCAACGATGCCCCAGGTTGGAGCCCACGGCCACAAACGCGCGACGCGGCTGCGGCTTGGCGACAGCCCAGTAGCCATTCAAGAACTGCGCAAAACCCGCGGCGTCGTGCACGCGCACGATGTTGGCACCGGCCTGGATGGCGCCCAGGCACACGCCAAACGTAGCGGCATCGCGCTCGGCAGCCTCGGTCACGCCCGAGACGGCGCCCACAAAGCGCTTGCGCGACACGGCGCACATGAGCGGATAGCCCAGTGACGCCATCTTGGCAGTCTCGCGCTGGATGACGATGTCCTCGTTAGCCGACTTACCAAAGCCCGGACCGGGATCGATGCAGATGCGGTCGCGCGACACGCCGGCGTGGATGAGCGCGCGGGCCTGGTCGGACAGAAAGCCCATGACGCGGCGCATGATGGGCGCCGAATCGGGCAGGGTGAAGCGGCGGAGCTGCGAGGTGGGCACGTAGGCTTCCTCGCGGCGGGCGCTGCGGCGCATCATGGCGGCCAGGTGGTCATTGGGCTCCGATGCGGCCTCGGCGGCTGCGGGCGCGGCCTCGGGCGCGGGCGCGACGGTCTCGGCGGCAACAGCCTGCTCGGCGGCGGGCGCCTCCTGCTCGCTTGCGGGCTCAGACGTGGGCCCCGGTTCACCAAACGGCAACGAGGGCTGCACCACGCCGCCCGGAAGCTTGGCCTCCGGCTTAGGCTCACCCAGCAACTTGCCGCGACGGCGGCGGGCCGGCTTCTCGGCCTCGCGCGCGGCCTCGGCAGCCGCCTCGCGTGCCTTCTCGGCAACAAACGCCGCTGCCGAGGTATCGAGCTGCACCGTTGCGTGCGTGCGCGCGGGCGCGGCGACCTCGCCGGCATGCATCACGATGACGCCACAGGTGCTCGTCTTAACAAACTCGACCATCTTGGGGTCGGTGAAGCCGGTCACGTCGTTGACGATCGAGGCGCCGCAGCGCACGGCCGCCTTGGCAACCGCCACATGACGCGTGTCGATCGAGACGATGGCGCCCTCCTTGGCCAGCGCGCGCACCACGGGCAGCACGCGGCGCGCCTCCTCGTCGGGGTTGACCGGGGTAAAGCCGGGGCGCGTGGACTCGCCGCCCACGTCGATGATGTCGGCGCCGGCGTCGAGCATCGCCAGGCCATACTCGATCGCGGCGTCCGGGTCGAAGTGCTCCCCGCCATCGCTAAACGAATCGGGCGTCACGTTGAGGACGCCCATGATGCGCGGACGGTCAAAGCTGAGCTCATACTTTCCGCACCGCCATGTCTTGCTGTCGTTCGCCATGAACATCCTCCTAAAATGCCCACGCCGCCGCGCTCGGGCGCTGGCGGCGTGGTCGCTTTGCACTCAGTCTTTCTATTGTATCCGCGCGCGCGGGCTAGAACGCAAACGCGGCCGCGATGTCGCAAGAAATCAGCAGGTCGGCATTTGCATCCTGATCGGTGGGAGCAAGATTGCAAATGGCCAGCGTATCGCCGGTAAAGTAGTGCGTAAGGCCCGCCGCCGGATACACCACGAGCGAGGTCCCGCCCACAATGAGGGCATCGGCCGCGGCGATGGCGGCAACGGCACCGGTCAACACATACTCGTCGAGCGGCTCCTCGTAGAGCACCACATCGGGCTTGATGCGACCACCGCACGCGGGGCACACGGGCACGCCCGCGGCGTCCTCGTGCTCGCGCGAGCAAATCCACTCGGCGCTATAGACCGCGCCGCACGACTGGCAAATGTTGCGATGGACCGATCCGTGCAACTCAAACACGCGCTGCGAGCCCGCCATCTGATGCAAGCCGTCGATGTTTTGCGTCACCACGGCATCGAGCTTGCCGGCTCGCTCCAGCTTGGCCAGCTTGGTGTGGCAGCGGTTGGGCTTAGCGTTAAGCGCGATCATCTTGGTGCGGTAAAAGTCGAAGAACTCCGCCGGATGTGTCTCGTAAAAGCTGTGCGAGAGCATGGTCTCGGGCGGATAGGTAAACTGCTGGTGATACAGGCCGTCAACGCTGCGAAAATCGGGAATGCCGCTTGCCGTGGAAACACCAGCGCCGCCAAAGAACACCACGCGCTCGTGGGTATTGAACAGCTCCGCCAGCGCGGCGGAGGCCTGCCTGGGGTCCGATATTGCCTGCGTCATATGAGTCCTCCGTCCTTGTTAGCCGGGCAGCATTGGGCGACGTCCCAGCATGCGGCCTTTAAGTCAGCATGCGCGGAGTCCACCCCGCCCCTGTTGCGCTAATCTTAAGCCTGCCAACCCCGTCGAAAGGACACCATGCCTCAGACTTACACTTTCGCCTCGTGGAACGTCAACGGCCTGCGCGCCGTGCTCAAAAAGGACCCGAGCTTTATCCAGATCGCGCAAGAACTCGACGTCGATATCCTGGCGCTGCAAGAGACCAAGCTGCAAGAAGGCCAGGTCGATATTGACCTGCCCGGCTATCACCAAACCTGGAGCTACGCCGAGCGTAAAGGCTATTCGGGCACCGCGGTCTTTAGCCGCCAGGAACCGCTGCGCGTGCTGCACGCCGATGCGCTGCTGTCCTACGCCGGCGAGGGTGAGGCGGCCGCACTCGTCGCCCAAGCCGTAACCGAGGGCCGCATCTGCGCGCTCGAGTTCGACAAGTTTTGGTTTGTCGACGTCTATACGCCCAACGCCCAAAATGAGCTCGCGCGCATCGATGTGCGCATGGCCTGGGACGATGCCTACCGCGGCTTTTTGAACGCGCTCGAGCGCGAGACCGGCAAACCCATCGTGACCTGCGGCGACTTTAACGTGGCGCACGAGGAGATCGACCTTAAGAACCCCAAGTCCAACCGCGGCAACGCGGGCTTTTCGGACGAGGAGCGCGGCAAGTTCACCGAGCTACTCAACGCCGGCTTTACCGATACATGGCGCACGGCAAACCCCGACGTCGAGGGCGTCTACAGCTGGTGGAGCTATCGCTTTAATGCCCGCAAGAACAACGCCGGCTGGCGCATCGACTACTTCCTGGTAAGCGACGCAATCGCCGACAACGTACGCGACACCGGCATCCGCGGCGACATCTTTGGCAGCGACCACTGCCCCGTCACCCTCACGCTGGAGCTCTAAACCCAAATGGTCCCTCGGTGACGGAGGAAAGCGGATCATTTTGGGCCTCGCGGGGGCAACCGCATGATCCGCCCGCTTCAAAACCATGCCGGTTTACGGGGCTGAATCGCAAATCCCCAACCATGCCCAATTCGGGCAAAATAAAACCGCAGGTAGACAGCGTGCCCTTTTTCAAAAAATGCCGGTATGGTCGGCCTATGCCAATCTAGCCCCGTAAACCGGCATAGTTTTGAAATGACACCGCAGCGATAATGATTCCCACGGCGGTACAAACAGCCCAACAGCCCCGCCCGTCCCCATAAGTTGCGGTGAAATAGTTCCTAGATGGGCCCCAAATGGCCGAAACCAGGAACTATTCCACCGCAACTTCGGGGGTAGCTAATTTGGGACGGGGCTCTTTTAGCTACCCTGCAAGCGGGTAGCTAAAAGAGCCCCGTCCCAAATTAGCTACCCTGGCTTCTCTACAGTCCGTACTTTATGGCGACGCGATTGATGCGACGGCACCAGGGTTTGTACAAGGCGGCCAAAAACACGCAGGTTGCCAGACCGTGTGTGATGTCGAACGGCACCGCCGTGGCAAGCCGTGCCACGGCACCCGCCCACGTGAGCGGCTGGACAAAACCGATGATGTCATACGCGTTGATCACGACGCCGTACAGTAGGCCCGAGGCAAAGCCATACGCCAGCAGCGCCGGCATGCGCACGGTTCCGTCGACGCGATTGAACGCGCCCGCATGTGCCAGCGCGCCACCGATATAGCCCACCAAACCCCAGGCATACATCTGCCACGGTGTCCACATGCCCTGTCCAAAAAAGAAATTGCTGGTCAGCGCCGCCAATGCACCGACCATAAAGCCATTACGACGGCCAAGCGTCGCCCCTGCAATAATGGCGATGGCACTCACCGGCTTAAAGTCGGGAATGGGCCCAAACAGGATGCGCCCCGCCGCCGCCAACGCCGCCAACACCAGCGTGGGCATAATCTGACGCAGGCCCGGACGCGACGCCTCGTAACCCGCAAAGAACAGCGCAAGCACGAGCGCCACCATAGCGAGCATCAACAAAGCAGCCTGGGCAATGCCCAGATACAGCATGATGCCCATGCATGGCGGCACGAACAAAAGCACTGGCCCCTCTATGTAGCGCCATATACGAGCAAGCACGCGAGCTCCTCTTGCGATCTTTCTCTATCGTTCGCGCCCCATTGTGGCACACGTGCAGCACAGGTTCATCGACGATACATTCCACTCGTTAAACAAAACAACGCGCATGCGACTGAAGCCAATCGCATGCGCGCAAAAGAAGAGGCAAACTATCGCGAATGATTCGTTAGACGAACCTGTCCTTCAGGCTATTCCACCTCGAGCATTTCCTCGGTCTGCGGGGCCTTTTCGCCCACGAGAACATGGGCGACCTTTGCTGCAACCGGATCGAACAGCAAGCCGCCAACCACGACAAAGGCCCAACCGCCGGTTGCAAGCTTTACCCAACGAGAGAAATAGGTCGTTTCGCCCACGAGACCAAAGCCAGTCTGGAACGCTATCTCAGCCAAACCGATAATCAAAAAGAGCAGCGTGGCGGCGAACACCGTGCCCGCGATCTTTGACGCAGGGCCACCCGGTTTGAATCCGAAGAAATCAACCCAGTCCCCAACGACCCTTCCAAACTGCGGTAGTGAGCTCACCGCCTCTGCGATGACGACAGCGAGCGCAAGCTGCCCCCAAAAACCGGTAGGACTCGACATATCGAGTGCCGCTTTGCCTTCGATAATAGGCAAAAAGGAGCACATCAGGAGCGGGTTCACCAGGGCATTGATTATGCCAGCGACCCTCGTTTCTCGAGTATTCATATTCATATATTCCTTTAGTTTTCGTAGTGATACGGTACGTGGAGAAACCGCGCCTCTACTGGAAAGCCAGTTTTAATTACTTTTCCGCAGGAGCGGCAGCGCCACGCGAGCGCTCGTAAAACATGCCCATGAGTTCGCTACGACGCGAGACAGAGAGCTTCCGATAGATGCTGTGGACGTGTGCTTTGACCGTTCCCAACGAGATAACCAAGTCGTTTGCTATCTGCTGGTTTCCCTGTCCCGTCAGAACTCGAGACAATACTTCTTGCTCGCGCGGCGTGAGCTCGTAGAGCGCACAGAAATCGGCAATATTGCTGGCGCCCTGCTTCGCCGCGCGCTGCTCCGTCTCCAAGCGATACAAATCCAGACGATCGCGCACAAGCTGCTCGGTTCGCCGCACGTGGAACTCATCTTGATAGTGGCGTGCGTAGATAATGCAGGAAACCGCAAGACCGGCCCACAGAGCGTCCTCCATGATGTTGATCTTGCCCACATAAAACGGAACCGAACCGGAGTGCATATACATAGCTGCGTAGATAAGGTCCTCGCCAATCGAGGCTGCGTAGGCGCAAAGGCACAAAAGAAGCAGCGAACGCAAAAGATGCAGCGCGCGAGAATCAGCATCCTCCACGGGGGCGGAATGCGCCAAGCCCATCAGGCTCCAGGCACAAAGAGAAATCATGACCAAGGGATCGATAAAGAGAAATACCATGTCGGATACGATGCCCAGATAAACTGTCCCCGCCAAGCAACGAACCAGAGCGAGCACCGGGAAGAGAAGGAACAAAGCCGATCGTGCGGCACGCTTGGTCACATCACATGCCAGCAAATAGCAGAGGATCTCCTCGCCCATCTGAGAGAGCGTCTTCGCTATTCCAAAAAGGGTCAAAGCACCATGGGGGCCAAAGCTGCCTCCCGAAGAGAACGTCCCCGACACAAGGGGCGATCCCATATCGGCCACTCCTTCGAGGGCCAGCAGGGCCATGAGCATAGAGAGGTACGCAAAGCGCTTGCTCTCCGTCACGCCCCTGGTCACACCGCAGAAAAAGGCGGCACAGACAAAGAGGCAAAGGAAGAACACGTTGTAAAGATAGATATAAAACCCCACGAGCTTGTCCTCCCCTTTTGCCGCAATGGGACTCATGACTCATGATAGCGCAACGGTACCCCGCGGATATTCGAACCGGTCGCAACCCGCAAGAGACGGGCGGCAAGGCTCGAGTAACCCTACCGCCCGCAATTTATTGCAGAGTCCGATTGTTTGATTTACATCTCTTCGGCAGCCGCAGCGCGAGCAGCCTCGAGAACCTCTTCGGGAAGCTCGACGCCCTCATCGGTGTTGTAGCCGTACTTCTGGGCACCCTTTTTGAGGAAGAAGAACGAAACCACAGCGGTAAAGGCCTCGGCAACGGTCAGAGCCAGCCACACGCCGTCGCCGCCCATGACCATGGGAAGCACCAGCAGCAAAGCGATGGGAAGAACGAGCGAACGCAGGGTGGAGATGATGAGAGGCATCATCGTGTCGTTGAAGGCCGTGAGCATGTTCTGAATGCAGATATTAATGCCGACGAGGCCAGCGCAAGAGGCGAAGAGAATCCACTTCTGGGAGGCGAGGGTATATACGGGGTCGCCGGGGACCTGACCATAGACCAACAGGATCGGCTTCATCATAACGATACCCAGGACAGCAATAACGACGATGAGGATAGCGCTCAGACGACGGTACTTCTGGTACGTGCCGTGAATCTTCTTGGGATCGTTTTCGCCGATCTGATAGCTAATGATCGGCGTAGCGCCCTTACCAAAGCCAATGAACGGGCCAACGAAGAGGAACTGCACATACAGGAAGATTGCGGCAACGGCGACGCCGTCGGCTCCAAAGTACTTCATGGCCTGGATGTTGTAGATAGCGGTCATGAAGCCGGTGGCGGCACTGTAGATAAAGTCTGCGAGACCGATCTTGCAGCTCTCGGCGATATTCTTCGCAGGACAGGCCGGCGAGTCATAATGCAGGACGCTGCTCTTGGAGAAGATGACGACTGCAGAAGCGATGGCGGCAAAGGCAGAGCCGGTACCAAAGCCAAGAGCTGCACCCGTGGTGCCCAGACCAAGCGTACCCTGGTAGACAACGTCCATGCCCAGCGTGACCAGACCACCAAGGATGGTGATCACCATGCAATGCGTGGGCTTACCGGCAGTGAGCAGCCACATCTGGAAACCGAGCTGGATGGTGTAGAGCGGCATGAAGAAGCGGTGCACGTTCCAATAGGTGGTGCAGACGGGAGCGAGGCCTGCGTCAGCGCCCATGAAGTACCACACCTGGTCGCCAGCAAAGCTGATAGCAAAACCCCAAACGGTGGCGATGATAGTCGAGATGAGCAAAACGCAGGTAAACGTCTGGTTCGCCTCACGGGTCTTCTTCTCGCCCAAAAGCTTGCCCAGGAGGGCCGCGGAACCGCCAGAGAACAGGAAGGCGATGGCCTCTACCACCGCCTGAGCGGGATAGACGATATTAATGGCCGAAAGCGTCGCCGTACTGTTGAAGTTGGTGGCGATTGCGGTGTCGAAAATCTGATAGATACCGGTCCAAAGCTGCAGCAGGATCGAGGGGGCAGCAAAGAGGAACAGCCCGATGAGCGTGTAGTTACGCGCGAGCTTGTTGGGGTTGGTCTCTTCCATCCTACTCGCCTTCCTTCTCGTACATGGTCTTACCGTCAATGACAGTCATAAGGCACTTGGCCTCATGGATGGTATGGGGATCGATGGCCGTGATATCGCGGTCCATGAGCACGAAGTCGGCCTCCTTGCCCACCTCGATGGAGCCGATGCGCTTCTCAAGGAAGTTCTGATACGCTCCGTTGATGGTGCCGGCACAGATCATGTCCTCAACCGACACGCGCTGGTTCGGGTCGAGCACGGTCTCTTCCGAAGCGTCGCCGGGCGCGCAGCGGGTCACGCCGACCTCCAAGCCCTCCATGGGATCGGGGTTTGACACGGGGAAGTCGGTCGCCGAAGTGACAATCATGCCGCGGTCCCAGAACTTCTTGAGCGGGTACTCGGACTCAGCACGGTCGCCGAGCTGAGCGTGCTCCAGGGACTCATAGCACACGGGGTCCTTGAAGTGCCATGTGGGATTGGCGCAAGCGATACCCTTGAGCGCGGCAAAACGATCGATGTCCTCGTCGCGCATGACCTGCAGGTGCGTAATGGTCGGGCGCCAGTCATCTTTCGGATCGGTTGCCTGGGCATATTCAAAACCGTCGAGCGCCATGGAGATGGCCGCGTCGCCGATAGCGTGCACATGCACCTGGAAGCCCTTTTCCTTGGCATAGCGAACCATGGCGTTGTAATCGCCGGGCTCGCAGTTGGGAACGCCGCGGAAACCGGGCTTGTCGGTGTACTCATCCAGCAGATAGGCGGTACCGGACTCGATGACACCATCGAGCACGAACTTGATGTTGTTGCACTGATAGTGTTCGCCATGATAGGAATCGCGAACCTTGGCGCAGCGATCGATCTTGTCGAGGCCCTCGTGCTCGGGCTTGCAATAGAAGCCGGAGGTTACCTTGAGCTTGAGCTTACCCTCGATGTCGAGCTCCTCGAGAGCAATTTGAGCATTGACCTCATCGCGAAGAATCGGCTCGTAAATATTGGTAATACCGACCGCAAGCAAGTCCTCCTGCAACGTAAGAATGGCGCTCTTGAACTCTTCGACCGTATAGGAACGAATCGCCTTGAAGACATCGTTCATGGCCCAATCGCGCACAAGACCCGTAGGCTCCTGCGTCTCGGGATCCAAAACGATGGTTCCAGCCTCCTGGCTCACAAAGCCGCGACCGATGCCGGCCTTCTCGAGGCACTTGCTGTTGACCCAATAGGAGTGGCCATCGTAGGAACCGATAAGCATCGGCACGTCCGGACACACTGCATCCAGCAGCTCCTTGGCCTGAATCTTGCCCTCGTTCTCGAACACGGCGTTGTCCCAACCCATGCCCTTATAGAACTCGCGGCCGGGATGCTCTTCGACATACTTGCGGATGGTTTCCACGTACTCGTCCACGGTCTCGAGACCCATAATGTCGATCTCGTAGGCAAACTGGCCAGCGCCAGACGAAAAATGCATATGTGCGTCGCAGAAGCCCGGCATGAACATGCCGTCGCCCGCCTCGATCAGCTTGGTGTCGGGACCGACGTACTCGCTCACCCCCGCCTCGTCACCCACATAGACGAAAACGCCATCCTTAATCGCTACTGCCTGAGCCGTAAACTCTGCGCGATTGGACGTGAACACCTTCCCCTTAAGTACGGTATCCGCTTGCATCGCAAACTCCTTTCCTGTGACCCGCCTCTTAGTTCAAAACGGATTTCGCAGGGAAGATTACGGTCGGAAAGGAGGTTTATTCCATGCGCCAAACGGTCAATTTCACTCAACCTTAGTTGTACAAGCAGATTATTTTGGCAGGTAAAAAGCTCTATTTCATTCTTCGGTGCCATAACACCACGTCCCGTTCGCGCGAGGAGAACGACCGTTCACGGCTCGCATAGGATACGCTTTAGCGCTCTTATACCCCTAGGGTTTACCCTCCGTCTATCCATTGTCGATAGTCGTATTGAGCCCATGGCGCCCCTCGGCGGCGCCCAGTGCCCAAACGGCAAGTCCGTGTCTGCCGCCGCGAGGCCGCCTACGCCCTATAGAACACGTTGTCGGCAAAGAAATCGGCCGGGGGCTCCATACAGGCGATCTCGCCGTCGAACATCATGGCGATGTCGTCGGCGACCTGCTCCGCGAAATCTAGGTCGTGCATGGCCATGACGACGGTGCCGCCCGCCTGCGCGTGGCCACGCAGTGCGTGAGCGATAATGCGGCGGCTGGCCAGGTCCAGGCCCTTGGTGGGCTCATCGAGCAGTAGCAGCTCGGGACCGATCAACAGCAGTTTTGTCAACGCAAGCAGCTGGCGTTGACCGCCCGAAAGGTCATACGGATGACGCGCCTCCAAGCCCGCCAGCCCCAGGCGCGCCGCCTGCTCCTGCGCTGTGGCCTCGTCGTATCCGCAGGTCGAAGCCCATTCCATCAGCTCGTCGCGCACCGTCTCGGCGACCAGCAACGCCTTGGGGTTTTGCGGCAGTAGCGCCGCCGAAGCCGCCCCACGAACCATGCGGCCGCGCTGCAGCTTAGCCGTCTTGGCCAACACCGAGAGCATCGTCGACTTGCCGCAACCGTTTCCGCCCACAATCGCGTGTACCGCGCCGGCCGAAAACGTCACGTCGAGTCCGCGCAGCACCCAATCGGACGCGCGGTCGTAGCGAAACCAGCCTTCCGACAGGGTGGTAGCCGACCCGCCGTGCATTTTTTGGAGTATTCTGTTTCCATCCGCGCGCGAGGAAGCTTCCGGACCGTTCTCTAGCGACATTTGCGCCACAAATTCGGACGATTTGTCCATTTTCTGGGTATTTTTCGCACCCGATACGTCCTCAGACGGCTCCAGAGAGCCCAAATTGCCCTCGCGCCTGCAGAATACTCCGTTTTTTGCACATCGGGTGGCACCCCACCCCAACATGCCATCGGAAAACAGCGATTCTCGGCGTCCCAAAGAAGCCATATCCGCCACTTCGCGAACGCGGCCGTCCTCAATCCGATACGCGCACGTCGCATATTCGAGCATCGGGCGCGGCTGGTGCGTTGCCACGACGACCGTGCAGCCCAACTCGCGGTTCACGCGAAACAGCGCATGTAGAAAATTCTTCTCGGCAACGGGATCGAGCTGAGACGTGGGTTCGTCGAGCAACAGCACGCGCGGACGCAGCGCCAGAACGGCAGCCAACGACAGTAGCTGTTTGCGACCGCCCGAAAGCGTATCGGTATCGCGGTGGAGCCAATCCTCCATCCCAAAGAAATAGCTGGTCTCGGCAACGCGACGGCGCATCTCGTCGTGCGCTAGCCCCAAGTTTTCCAGGCCAAACGCCATCTCGTGCCACACGGTCTCGCACACAATCTGGTTCTCGGGATCCTGAAACACGTAGCCCACGCGCTCCGCAGACGCGCGCACGTCCATGTCGGCAACGTCTTCGCCCAGCACACGCAGCTCGCCTGCGCACTCGCCCGCCGGGGCGATCTCGGGCTTGAGCAGCGAGAGCAGCGTCGACTTACCTGATCCGGTACCACCAACCAGCAGCGCAAACGCACCTTGGGGAACGACCCAGCCAAGCCCCTCGAGCACCGGCGCCCCAGCCCCGGGGTAGGCAAAGCGAAGGCCCCGCACTTCAATCGCCGGCGCATCCGAGCCGCACGCCGCACCCGGCACCGAGCCCCTATCCAACCGAGCCATCAGCCAAACCTCTTCTCGTCAATCGCGCGCAGCACGCAAGGCAGCGCCATCCAGGCAGCGTATACAACATAGCCCGGCCATGGCGCCGGCACCGAGAGCTGCGGGTAAAACGAATACTGCGTCGTCGCGGTCCACGCCACCGCCACCGCGGCGGCTCCAAACAGCGCGAGCAAAACCAGTACAACAACATCGCTGCGCCTCACCCGATACCGCGCGTACGTCGTGCGGCGCGCGACCGCACCCCACCCACGCGAGCGCATGGCATCCGCGCGCTCCAGCGAATCTTCCATGCCCCAGCCCATCAGCACGCTCGACGCCCGCAAGCGCGAGCGCACGGGGTCGGTAGGCGCGCGCCCCGGCACATCAATCGCGTCCTGCACCGCCAGCACGGCGCGACCGCGGCGCAAAAACTGCGGGATCAGTCGCATGCACATCGAGATCATGAGCGCGATTACCGGCGCGGCGTTGCCCAGCAGCGCAAGCACCTTGTCGTATTCGAGCATCGACGCCGCGGCCTCAAACCACAGCACGCTCGCCACAAACAGCCCACCCATGCACAGACCGTACACCATGCTCTCCAAATACACCGCGTGCATGCCAATGCGGAACAGCTCCGTCGAGCCCGATGCGCTAAACAGCGGGTTGACCAGCGCAATGATCAAAATCACCGGCAGCTGCCAGCGCAGTGCGCCCAGCGTGCGCGCCGCGCCGCGCGTCGCGAACCCGTACGCCAGTCCGCCCACGAGCGACAGCGCAATCAACACCGGCTGCATCGAGAACATGGTGAGCCCCAGCGTCAGCACTATATAGAGAGCCGGCACCGCCGGATGCGACATCGAGAATGCCGCCACGGGCTCGGTGCCCGAACCCTCTCGCATGTTGCCCATAGGCACCCCCGCTCTCCCGCTAAATAGCCAACGCCGAAGCGCCGCCAGCACCGACCGCAAGCAGCACAAACGCCGCGACGGCAGCCCAAACCTCGGCCGTGGCGCGCCAATCGTTACGCGCTCATCATATGCCTGCGGTATCATATTGCGCCGTGTATCGTTTCCAAACACACGTCTCTATAACGTAACAGGAGATCACATGGACGCAACCGCAATTATCCTCGCTGCCGGCGAGGGCACCCGCATGAAGTCGAACCACTGCAAGGTTTCGCACAAGATCCTGGGCAAGCCCATGGTTCAGTGGATCGTCGACGCCACCATCAAGGCCGGCTGCAGCCGCGTCGTGGTCGTCATCGGCAGCCACGCCGACGAGATGCGCGCCCTCATCGACGGCGCCTACGCCAACAGCGCCACCAAGGTCGAGTGCGTCGAGCAGACCGAGCGCCTGGGCACCGGCCATGCCGTAAAGGTCGCGCTCGAGGCCTGCGGCATCGCTGAGGGCCCGGTCGTCGTGCTCAACGGCGACCTGCCGCTCATCACCGCCGACACCGTCGCCAAGTTCGCGCAGACCGTCGCCACCGGCGAGCTCGCCTGCACCGTCATGACCATGACCCCGCCCGACCCCTTTGGCTACGGCCGCATCAAGCTGGGCGCCGACGGTCAGATCGAGCGCATCATCGAGCAGAAGGACTGCACGCCCGAGCAGGCCGCCACGCTGTTGGAGTGCAACGCCGGCTGCTACGCCTTCGACGGCGCACAGCTCGCCGCCCACATTAACGAGATCGGCAACGACAACGCGCAGTCCGAGTACTACCTGCCCGACATGCTCGAGATCCTCAAAGGTCACGGCCAGGCAGTCTCCATCTTCCACTGCGATGACTACCGCGACGGCCTGGGCGTCAACAGCCGCATCCAGCTCGCACAGCTCACCGCCATCGCACGTGACCGCATCAACGAGCACTGGATGGCCGAGGGCGTTACCTTCATCGATCCCACGCAGGCCTGGATCGGCCCCGATGCCGTTATCGGCCGCGATACCGTCGTGTGGCCGCAGACGCATCTGATCGGCCACGTCACCGTGGGCGAGGAGTGCCAGCTCGGCCCCAACAGCCGCCTCACCGACACCACCGTCGGCAGCGGCTGCACCATCGATGAGACCATCGCCATCGAGGCCGTCATCGAGAACGGCGTCGACTGCGGCCCGCGCGCCTACCTGCGCCCGGGCACCCACATGCTCGACGGCTCCAAGGCCGGCACGCACGTGGAAATCAAGAAGTCCACGATCGGCGAGGGCTCCAAGGTGCCGCACCTGTCCTATATCGGCGACACCACCATGGGCTCCGGCGTCAACGTGGGCGCGGGTTCCATCACCTGCAACTACGACGGCGTCCACAAGCACAAGACCGTTATTGGCAAGGATGCCTTCATCGGTTCCGACACCATGATGGTCGCGCCCGCTCAAATCGGCGACGGTGCACTCGTGGCCGCCGGCTCCGTCATCACCGAGCCGGTCCCGGCAGACGCGCTCGGTCTGGGCCGCGCCCGTCAGGTAAATATTGAGGGCTGGGCCGCCGATTACCGCCGCCGCCTGCACGAGGACGACGAGGTATAACGTTTTACCAAGCACAAAAGGAGCTGTTCCCATGGGGACGGCTCCTTTTTCTATGCTGACCTGCGCGACCGGATGAGTGGTCGGTTCGTGTCCGTTGACGGTAAAGACGTTATCAAGACTCGATAAACCCCGCCGCGCGGTTACAATGCAAAAAGGCATCTATATGGCATTCGATGTATAAAGGAGAAGGGTAATGCCGATTAATGATCCCGAGAAGTCGGAGAATATGCGCAAGTCCATCCGCGTGTATTCCGGTTCCTCCAACCGTCCCCTCGCTCAGAAGATCGCTGAGTACCTTGGGGTCGAGCTTTCGGGCCTTACGCTAAAGCAGTTCGCCAACGGTGAGATCTACGCCCGCTACGACGAGACCGTCCGCGGCGCCGACGTCTTCCTGATTCAGTCCGTGGCCGGCGGCAACGTCAACGACATGCTCATGGAGCTGCTCATCGCCACCGACGCTGCAAAGCGCGCATCCGCCCGCTCCATCACCGCCGTCATCACTCACTACGGCTATGCCCGCCAGGACCGCAAGGCCGGCCCGCGCGAGCCCATCACCGCCCGCCTCGTCGCCAACCTGCTCGAGCGCGCCGGCGTCAACCGCATCATCACCCTCGACCTGCACCAGGGTCAGATCCAGGGCTTCTTCGATATCCCGGTTAACCACCTGTCCGCACTGCCGCTGTTTGGCCAGTACTACAACGACATGCACTTCGACACCGACAGCTTGGTTGTCGTCTCCCCCGACGTGGGCCGCGCCAAGGCCGCCAAGAAGCTGTCCGACATGCTCGGCTGCGACCTTGCCATCGCCCACAAGGGTCGTCCGCGCCACAACGCCGCCGAGGTCATGGGCATCATCGGTGACATCAAGGGCAAGACCTGCATCATCAACGACGACATGATCGACACCGCTGGCACCCTGTGCGCCAACGTCAAGGAGCTCAAGGCCATGGGCGCCGGCGACATCTACGTGTGCGCCACCCACGGCATCTTCTCCGGCCCGGCTATCGAGCGCCTGAACGACGCCCCCATCGTCGAGTGCGTTGTCACCGACGCCATCCCCGTCGAGGTCGGCGGCAAGATCAAGACCATCTCGGTCGCCGAGGAGTTCGCTCAGGCCATCTCCGCCGTTTACCACGAGGAGCCCGTCTCCACGCTCGTCGGCGGCGACTTCGCGCTGTAGTCGCTCGACCCTCGCATCCCTCCGGAAGCCCCGGACACGCCTGCGGGGTTATCACGCGAACGTCCTCGCCGCTTTGCGGCTGCGGGATGTTCGCGTGATAACCCCTCCCGGCGTGTCCGGGGCTTCCTGCTGTCTCGGGGCAGCTGTTTTCTGAAATGACTTTGCTGCAACCTTTCCTCGCCTTCGGCGGGCGTGGTAGCCTTTGTCGTTGATTGAACTATTTGTGTAACGAAGGGACAAATATGGCAGCTGCACAGCCGCTTAAGATTCGCATGGTTGCCGGGCTTGGCAACCCGGGCGAGGAATATGCCGAGACCCGCCACAACGCCGGCTTTAAGGCAATCGACGAGCTGGCCCGTCAGGCCGGCGTCACGTACTGGAAAAACCAGGCCGGTGCCGAGGTCGCGCTCATCAATATCAACGACCCCGAGGAAGAAGGCGGCAAGCGCCAGATTGTGCTGGTCAAGCCGCAGTCGTACATGAATACCTCGGGCGGCCCCATCTCCAAGCTCTGCCGCGAGTACAAGATCAAGGCCGAAGAGCTGCTCGTAATCCACGACGAGCTCGATATTCCCGCCGGCGACGTGCGCGTCAAGGTGGGCGGCGGCCATGCTGGCCACAACGGCCTGCGCTCTATCATCGACAAGATGGGCAGTCGCGACTTTAGCCGTATCCGCACCGGCATCGGCAACCCTCCCGGCAAGATGGCCGTCGCCGACTACGTGCTCAAGCAGCTGCGCGCCCGCGAGGCCGAGGACTTCCAGGACACCTGCGCCCGCGCCGCCGATGCCGCCGGCCTGGCGATCGTGCACGGCGTGGTCTATGCCCGCGACCACGTCAACGGCGCCGCCTCCGCCAACGGCAAGCACTAAAACCTGCCATTTAGGGACAGGTTTATTTTGGCAGGTTTTATCTGCGGAAACGCCACAACGGCCGCATCGCAATAAGCAACCCGCCGCCATACATACGCAACGCCCCAAAGGGGGCCGGTCTCACCGCAACGCGAGGCCGGCCCCCTTTGCCGTTTTGCCTGATAAAACCGACCAAAATAAACCTGTCCCTTTTTGGTTGGTCAGACGGGATAAACCGGGATAAACCCTTTTCCCAACCGCCGAAGACACACGTAAACAGCATGTCCATGAGGGTATAATTTGCACCGTATGTCTGCACAACGCCTGTGCGCGTACGGTTTTACTCGGGCTACCGTCCATTTCCGTGGAGGCACGGTTCGGCGGCCCTAACAAGAGAGGGGTTCTATGTATAAGATCCTGGAGAAGACGCAGTTCTCGGAGAAGGTGTTCAAGTTCCGCATCGAGGCGCCCGCAATCGCCAAGCATGCGCACGCTGGACAGTTCCTCATGGTTCGCGCCAACGAGACGGGCGAGCGCGTCCCGTTTACCCTAGCTGGTTGGAACGGTGACGAGGGCTGGGTCGAGTTCATCTTCATGGTGATCGGCAAGACCACCGAGATGCTTTCCACCTACGAGGCCGGCGAGTCGCTGCGCGACGTCGTGGGCCCGCTGGGCGTTCCCACCGAGATGGCCGAGGGCCCCTGCGCCGTCATTGGCGGCGGCGTCGGCCTGGCAATTGCCTTCCCGGTCGCCAAGCACCTGGTCGAGACCGGCCACGAGGTGCACGCCATCATGGGCGCCCGCACCAAGGACCTCCTGCTCATGGAGGACCAGTTCCGCGAGCTCCTCGACGAGGACCACATCCATATCACCACCGATGACGGCTCCTACGGCGAGCAGGGCGTTGTCACCGCTCCGCTGGAGCGCCTGCTGCAGGACAAGGCCGTGAGCCAGGTCTTCTGCGTCGGCCCCGTTCCGATGATGAAGTTCTCGACCCTCACCGCCCAGAAGTACGACACTCCCATCACCGCGTCGCTCAACCCCATCATGGTTGACGGCACCGGCATGTGCGGCTGCTGCCGCGTCGAGGTGGGCGGCGTGACCAAGTTCGCTTGCGTCGACGGCCCCGACTTCGATGCCACCCTGGTCGACTGGGATGACCTTCGTGCCCGCCAGGCCGCTTACCGTTCCGAAGAGGGCGAGTCCCTCAAGGCTTATGAGGAAAAGAGCTGCGCATGCCACTAGTTAACGGTCGTTTCGTTGCCGATATGAAGTCGCCCCGCACCCCCGATAACGAGGAGCCGGCTGCCGAGCGCGCCTGCGACTTCCGCCCCGTCGACAAGGGCTTCACCGAGGAGATGGCGCTGGCCGAGGCCGAGCGCTGCCTCAACTGCAAGAAGCCGTTCTGTGTTGAGGGTTGCCCCGTCAACATCAACATTCCCCGCTTTATCGAGCAGATCCGCGCGAAGGACTTCGGTGGCGCTCTCGATACCATCCGCGAGGACTCCATGCTTCCCGCTATCTGCGGCCGCGTCTGCCCGCAGGAGAACCAGTGCGAGGGCAAGTGCATCCGTGGTAAGAAGTCCGAGCCCGTGGCCATCGGTCAGCTCGAGCGTTTCCTGGGTGACCGCCCCGAGCTCGCTTCCACGCCCAAGATGGCTCCCAAGAACGGCAAGAAGGTCGCCGTCGTCGGCTCCGGCCCGTCCGGCATCACCTGCGCCGGCGAGCTCGCCCGTAACGGTTTTGACGTCACCGTCTTTGAGGCCTTCTTTACCGGCGGCGGCGTGCTGGTCTACGGCATCCCCGAGTTCCGTCTGCCCAAGGCGGTCGTCAAGCGCGAGATCGACGGCCTGGAGGACATGGGCGTCAAGTTTGAGTACAACTCCGTCGTGGGCAACATGGCCACGGCCGAGGAGCTGTTCGAGCAGGGCTTCGACGCCATCTACGTGGCGACCGGCGCTGGCCTGCCCAAGTTCCTCAACGTCCCCGGCGAGAACCTGCCCAACGTCTTCTTCGCGAACGAGTACCTCACCCGCGTGAACCTGATGAAGGCCAACAAGTTCCCCGAGTACGACACCCCCACCAAGCACGGCAAGAACGTCGTTGTCTTTGGTGGCGGCAACGTGGCTATGGACGCCGTCCGTACCGCCAAGCGTCTGGGCGCCGAGCACGCCATCATCGCCTACCGCCGTACCGAGGACGAGATGCCCTGCCGTCGTGCCGAGCTGCACCACGCCAAGGCCGAGGGCGTCGAGGTTCTGCCGCTCGTCTCCCCGCTCGAGTTTGTCGCTGGCGAGGACGGCTCCGTGTGCGCCGTCAAGGTCCAGAAGATGGAGCTCGGTGAGCCCGACGAGTCCGGCCGTCGTCGCCCGGTGCCCATCGAGGGCGCCATCGAGGAGATCCCCTGCGACGTCGCTATTTCGGCTATCGGCACCAACGCCAACCCCTTCGCTGCCAAGATCGGCGGCAAGATGGAGCTCAACAAGTGGGGCTACATCGTCGCCGACGAGGAGACCGGCCAGACCACCGATCCCCGCATCTGGGCCGGCGGCGACATCGTCACCGGTGCCGCTACGGTCATTCTGGCGATGGGCGCCGGCAAGAAGGCCGCCGCTTCCATCACCAAGAGCCTGTTGGGCGAGTAATCACCTACAGCACTAGCCACCAAACGGCAAAGTCCCCGTCGAGCACACGCCCGGCGGGGACTTTTTCTATGCCGGCCGCCCAAACCACCACAAAGGGGACAGGCGCCTTTGTGGTGGTTTGGGACTTGCCCGGTCGTTTTGTCTCGATCTGTAACACCTGGAGCCCGTTGAGCCTTGTAGTTGTTACAGATCGAGATATTGCTCCAGCCGCACCCGCTTTGTCTCAATCTGTAACAGTTAGAGGCCAAATTCCTCGCTACATGTTACAGATCGAGACGTTAGGTTGGCGGCCATTCGGTTCATCTAAATCTGTAACATCTAGGGCCGTTTTGGGCAGCCAGGTGTTACAGATCGAGATCTCGCAAAAGCCGAGGATGGGCGCCGTCACCAAAACCTAACGCTTGCGACGCTTGGTCGCGGCGATGCCGGCCGCGGCTACGGTTGCGCCGGCGATGCCTAGGGCGGCGACCGTCATCGCGGTGGTATCCCCCGTGGTAGCCAGGACAGCAGCGCCCTTCTTGGCCTGCGTGGTTTTCTCAACCGTCTTGATCGTGGCGGTTGTCGTGGCCGGCTTGGCCGCGGGCTTCACCCCAGGCTGCGGCGTCGGCTTGGAATCCGGCGTAGGCTGCGGGTCGGGAGTCGGCGTGGCTTCGGGCGTAAAGGTCAGATCGGTGTTGAGCCACAGGGTGTAGATCCAGCCGCTGTCCTCATCGGATACGCTATCCGCGACCTGGTAGCCGCACTCCTGGCCGTTGATCACCAGCTTGGTGTCGGGCGTAAAGTAGAAGCCGCGCGCGGACTTGAGGTAGATACCGTAGCGATAGGTCACGCCGGGCTTAAAGGCGTCGATGTGATTCGTGATGTTCTGATCCCAGAACTTCTGAGAGTTCACTTCGCTGCCATCGCTGCCCGTCCAGAACTCACACTGAGGAAGGGAGTTGGAACCCGTCGGAACGTTCGCCGTAAAGACCGGCTTATCGCCCGCCTTGAAGGTGGTCGTGGCGCCGTTGATCTCGATAACGTCGATGGCCCGCCATTCGTCGATCGGCTGCTCGCACAGCATATTGTCAGCGTTTGGCGCGAAGACGCCGTTGACGGTCTTGATGTGGTGCGCCCAATGACCGTTGACGTACATCATGCAGTCATCGGCCACGGTATTGTCGCCCTTGAGCCTCAGCTCAACGGAGTACATGTAGAACTTGCCCTCCTCGAAGTGGTCAATCTTCTTCATGCCCGGCGTGTACTTTGCGGGGTCGGAATACCAGAAGGCAACGGGCTTGAGCTCCGCAGGGTCGCTGCCATCCATCTCTTCCCAGCACTCATAGGCGATCTCATACTTATCGGCATCGGCGGCAGGAATCGTCGCGGTCGCACGCGGCGCCTCGCCGGGCGCGTAGTCGGTTTTCACATCGTTGACGTTTAGATTCTCAAGAGCTTCGTTTTCCGACGAAGCAGGCATCGTAATTGTTTTAATAGCAGGGACATACAGGAATTCTCCGCTTAGACTCGACTTTACGGTTTCCCCGTTTACGGTAACAACGGTTTCATCGCTGAAGGAATATCCGTCTTTTGGCTTCAGCATAAGAGAATACACGTACTCTTTCCCGCTTTTAAACTTTGTAATAGTCGGCAGGGAACCATGTGAGCCGTTATCGGAATACCAGGCAGCAACGGGTTCGTTGTTTTCAAATTCCTGCCAGCATTCATAAGCGATTTCGTATTTATCTGCATCGTAGTTAGGGACACCTGCCGTCGCCTGCGGACCAGTATCCAGCTGCCAATTGAAGTTCGTATTCTGAACATTGGCAAAGGAGATGGATTCCGATTCTGATTCCGCTGCCGGGATAACAAGGCACGCCCTCTCGTAGACATGGGTGCGGGTGTAGTAGTCATCCCGGATCTCGTTAATAGTGGGTTTCCCGGTCGCCTCGGCGTCTCCTTTAAAGGCGTCGTCCGGATCACCGATGATGATATTCCCGGGCTCTGTACCCGTATACGTAAGCTTGGATCCATCATAGGTGGTCGTCATCTTGGACTTATTCTCCTTGTACTCCGTAAAGTACTTCTGCTCCTCCTTCTGTCTCTGAATCTTGCTGATATCCAGGGTAAGCGTTGTTTTATTGCTCGCACTGTCATACGCCGCATGGACGATCAAGTCCCCCAGGCCGATAAAAGTCAAAGCGCTACCATCGAGAGCAGACTGGTCTCCATCTACAAGGGCAATCCCCTCCACATACTCAATCGTTTCTTCTTTCTTGATGTCGGTGTAATTGTTCCGCACCGTAATATTGACCCTAACGCCGCTGCCGCCAACAACATCGGTCACACCGCAGGGCATGATGGCGTCATTCGCCGGCGTGGCGGCGTTGTCGCTGGGAGTATTTTGTTCAGCGGGTGCCGCATCGTTAGATTCATCGGTAACGTCAGCCGGAGTCGTCTGCTGAGGTTCAGCGACGGTTTGTGCCGTCGGAGCAGCAGCGACTGCTGGTGCGGGCGTCGCAGCCGGCGTGGTCGCCGGAGCCGCATCCTCCGCACCCGTCGGCGTCGCCGGAGCCGCAGCGACCTCACCCGTCGCGGCGGCGGGATCCGCGCACTCGGTCGCAAGTGCCAAGCTCGGCAGCAACAGCTGACCAACCATGAGCGCACACGCGCCAGCGCAAGCGATTTTGGCGCCCACGCAGCGCCAAGTACCGTGAACCAGCGAACAGGTGCGCTCGCGCTGGGTCTGCTTATCAAAGTGGCTTCCGTTCATAACGGCCTCCTTGGTCGAAAGGCTGCACCACCACAAAGGTGCCTGTCCCCCTTGCGGTGGTCCTGTACAACCAAGATGTGCCAAACGGCCCTGTACGCCTAGGTTCGTAGATGCGAACCTAGGCCTCTACCTGCGGAAATACAAAGAGCCGCCGCGAGGGCATTTGCGCCCACGCGGCGGCTGAAAATGGCTATGAAAGCTTGCACTAGCGGCTGCGGCGCTTGGACGCGACGAAGCCGGCGCCGATGACGGACGCACCGGCGATGCCAAGGGCAGCGGCCGCCGTCGCGGCGCTGTCGCCCGTGGCGGCCAGAACACCGGAAGCGCTTTTGGCGCCGACGGCAGTCTTGGTCGTAACGGTCTTGGTGACCGCCGTGGTGGTCTTTGCATCCTTGTCTACGGGCTTAAGGTCAGACTTCTGCTCGGGATTGGGCATGGGGTCGGGTTCCGGAGTCGGCTCGGGGTCCGGCGTCGGCTCCGGCTCCTGTCCGACCACAAAATCAATCACTACATCATGGGCGACCTCGGCAGAACCGACGATATCCGAAATCGCAGACGAACCGGCAACACCGACGACCTGCCCATTCTGAGAGCTCGGCCATTTCCCCGTATCAACAACCTTTTTCACGTCGCGCACGGTGCCATCCGTCGGAGTCGCAATCATCGGGTTCCAGCCCAATTCGTTCCAGCTCAAATCAATCCTCGCGGCACGGAACAGTGTCGCAGTCGCGACGTTGCAGTTGATCGCATAGATTCCCGCAGTCGCACCCGAAGCCTCAATCTTCGATTTGCGAATCTTGATACGAGGCGTTTCCGATCCGGTGTTTGCCTCTGCCACGATTCCAAAACTTTGATTGCGGGCGGCATCGATGCTGCTTGCGGCAGACAGGCTTCGCGACGCAAGATTCGACTCCTCGACAAGCATCCACACCGCACCGCTTTGCGAACGTGCGCTGATGCCCGCCGAGAGCGAAGCCGCACTGCCGGCGGAAAGCGCGACATTGGCTCCGTTGACGATTTTCATGAGGGTATTCTTCTTGATACCGACCGTATAAATGCACGCGGAAACCTGCCAGGCATCGGCTGTCTTGATCGACAGGTTGGCGGCATCGATCGTGGCGTCGCCCCCGTGCACGGAGACATAATCCGGTTCTTCCTGCTCGCCTTCCTGAGCAGTGTGTCTACTGGGAAGGTTATCGGCAAAGATACCGTGGATGCCCTCCGTTGGACGCCAAGATCCCTCCGCCGATTTCGCCTCGATTTTGACATCGGCGCCCTTATCGATCGTCACGCTGCCGGCCGTCGCGCGAATGCCCGTCGCACTGTTCACTGCGCCCGAAGCCGTCACGTTGACGTTGGCGCCGCTGATGGTCACATCGCCACCCTCATTGCCGTCGCCTTCCGCCGCAATCACATCAGTCTGAGCCGTCGCATTAAGGGTGCCATCGCCGGCAATGGCAAGGTTGCCGTTCTTGACAGCAATAGCGCTCTGACCGGCATCGGCCGTGATGGTGTTGGTGCCCGCCACATCGATGTTGAGGTTGCCCTGAGCGCTGATGCCGGCGCCGTCGTAGCCGTTGAGCTTCATGTCGTCGGCGCCGTCCCAGGACCACGTTCCGGCATCGTCGCCGGCGGCATTGCCCTTGTTGTACTGCGTGCCGCCCACGTTGACCCAGTCGGCGGCGAGTGCCACGCTCGGTAGCAGCAGCTGGCCGGCCATGAGTGCGCAAGCCCCCGCACAGACGAGTTTTGCGCCCACGCGGCGCCATGTTCCGTGGGAGAGCGAGCATGCGCGGCCGCGGTTGATTGAGTTGTCAGGTATTTGCTTTCGCATGTGAGCCTCCTTGTCGTAAGGGATGCCTCCGCTGTTTTATGTTGCGGAAGCGTGTACTAGCGGTCGTGGCGCTTGGACGCGACGAAGCCGGCGCCGATGACGGACGCACCGGCGATGCCGAGGGCGGCCGCGGCCGTCGCGGCGTTGTCGCCTGTGGCGGCCAGAGTGCCCACGGACTTCTTGGCCGCAACGGCCTTCGCGGCCGGCTTGGGGGCAGCGGCCGTGGAGCTCGCCTGAGTCGGCGTCACGGACGGCGCGGCGGTCCCGCTGCCACCGCCCGGCTGAGGCGTGGGCGCCGGGGTGGGCTCAGGCTGCGGCGTGGGCTCAGGCTCGACCGCATCTCCGGAGCTGATTACCACGCTGCGGGCAACCTCGTCGGAGGTCCTAACATCCTGGATAGTGGACGACCCGGCAGCACCGATGACGAGTCCGTTTCCCGCAGTTTCTCGCACGGTGCCTCCGGCGGGAGTCGTAACTACCGATCCGCCATCAATTGAGAGACAAGGGGCTGCATCACCTTGATTGACAGCGTAGATTGCCGCCGCATTACCCGACACCTCAACATTTGAATTAATGATGTCAATTCGAGGGATGGCGGACTGGGAGCCGGACTGGGAATATATTCCATAGCCATGTTTACGACTGTAGCCAGTTCCGTCACCGCATCGAGCCGTGAGGCTCGAATTCTCGACGAGCACCCGCGACACGCCGTCCCCCGCGCGCATCCAAACACCATCCAAAACGTCGGCCCTATCACTCGCCACGAGCGTAACATCTGCCCCGTTGGTAATACTCAAATATGTATCCTTACCCCCGGACGAATACAGGGCGACCGACACACTGCATCCATTGCGCGCCGCCGCATCTAATTTTGCGTTATCCACCGCGATGCAGCCTCCATGCTCGGAGGAGATGTTTTCGGCATAGACTGCAACGGCACCGAACCCCCCATTCGCCTCCGCCTCGACGTGGACGTCGGCGCCCTCGTTAATGGTTATGTTGCCTGCCCGCGTGTGAATGCCGATGGTATGAGGCGCTTTGTTCGTTGCCGTCACGTTAACGTTGGCACCGCGGATGTCCACGTCGCCGCCGGTCTTACCGTCCCCCGAAACCGCTATCGTATCGGTCCCGGCCGTCGCGTTGAGAGTCACGTCGCCCGAGATGGCGAGGCTACCGCACTCGACCTTAACAGCGCTCCTGCTCTTCTGTGGTTCGGCCGTCGCGTTGAGGGTTCCCTCCCCCGTGATGGCAAGGTTGCCGTCCTTGACCTCGATAGCGCTCCGCAAGGAATCGGCCGTTACGGTGTTGGTGCCCGTCACGCCGATATTGAGGTTGCCCTGAGCGCTGATACCGGCGCCGTTGTAGCCATTGAGCTTCATGTCGTCGGCGCCGTCCCAGGACCACGTTCCGGCCTCGTCGCCGGCGCCCTTGTTGTACTGCGTGCCGCCAACGTTGACCCATTTGGCGGCGAGCGCCACGCTCGGCAGCAGCAGCGGGCCGGCCATGAGCGCGCAAGCCCCCGCACAGGCAAGCTTGGCGCCCACACGTCGCCACGTTCCATGGGAGAGCGCGCACGAGCGGTCGCGGTTGATTGAGTTGTCATGGATTTGCTTTCGCATGTGAGCCTCCTTGTCGTAAGGGGTGCTTCTGTGACTCCATGTTACGGGAAGTTATCCGGATCCCAAGGCACAAATTCGCATGCGGGCTATCTGCCAGCGCAAAAGGCAACGAGCGCGCGATTGCCAAGCGCGCCCTGTCTTCCGAAAGGCCCACCCCCTACCGTCCTGGTCTACAATCGAGGGCACGATTGTTCCGTCCATCCAAAGGACCATCCTTGAATCTGAGCAAGTCTAAAATCAATGCACTTCTGGCCCTCGCGCTCTTTACCTTTGTCTTTCTTGCCGCCGAGTTTCGCTTCGACATCAATGTCGGGTTGCTCGCCGGCGCCGAGCGCGTTGTGATTGCGCAGGGCTTCATCCTGGGCGCAAGCGTCATCGGCTTTATCGGATATGCGCCGCTACCGGCCCTCACCCAGCGCAAAAGCCAGCCCCAGGCAATCGCCACCGCTGCCGTCCCCATCGCCATCCTGGGATTGACCCAAATCCAGTCCCCCACGGGTTCGCTTGTGCTCGAGATTCTGGGCTGCGTGGCATTCTTTGGGCTCGGTCTGCTGGGTGCCGCAGCGCACCACGCCTTTTCATTGGCATTCCAGGATGATCCCAAGCTCGCCACCGGTGCAGGAGCGGCCTATGCCGCGGGCATCCTGATGCAGTTCGCCATCAACCTGCTCAATTGCGGCGGCATCGCAGAGCTCATCGTCCTTGGCATAGCGACCATCGCCATCTCCGCACTCAGCGTCGTTCCCCAAAAGGCCGCCGAGAGCTCCAGCCGCGCCATCAATCCCTTTGTTGAGCCCTCGCACGCCCTCGCCAAGCAGGCATGCTGGAGCATCGCGCTCATCATGATTCTTGCCTGCTTGTTCTCGACCCTGGACAACGTGGTCACGCTCTCCAACGCCCACGGCACCATTGCCGTGCAAACATGGCCGCGCCTCTTTTTGGCGGCGAGCGGCCTTGCCGCCGGCATTATCTTTGATCTTGCCGAACGCCGATACATGGGACTCGTCATGCTCGGCATCGCCGTACTCTCGACCATTTCCATCCTAGCCGTAGAGGCCGGGGCCGATCCCAGCCTGGGCCTTGTCGTCTTTTACCTGAGCTCGGGCTTTTTCGTCACGTTCTTCACCGCCACCTTTACACAGATGGCACCGCGCATGCATGCACCCGCCCTTTGGGCCGGCATGGGCCGCGCCGCCAACAATGCATGCGCATTCACTACAGCGGGCATCTCGCTTGCCCTCGTGACCTCGGGCAACGTTGCCCTCATCATGATCGGTGCGCTCGTTTTGCTCGTCGCCGCCTGTGTGGCATTCGTGGCAGCCGGCTTGTTCCGCCTGCCCCAAACCGAGCAGGAGCGCAAACATCAACAGCTTGCCGAGGAAGCGCTCGCCGCGCCCACCGTCGAGGAGCAGCGTCAGGCCTTCATCGCCAACCACGCTCTCACCCCGCGCGAAGTTGACGTGCTCATAGCCGTTACCCGGGACGAACGTCCACTTAAACAGGTCGCCGAGGAGCTCGGTATCTCGATGCGCATGGTACAGCGCCACCTGAGCTCTATCTACCAAAAGACCGACACGCAAACGCGCGCCGGTCTCACCAAGGCCTTCCCCTCGGCCTAAAACAAAAACCACCACAAAGGTGCCTGCCCTTTGTGGCGGTTTTGGTCGGTTAAGCTTCGAGCTGGGCGACTTTGTAGCGGTAAGCTGCGGCGATGACGTCCTTGCAGCCTTCGCGGCCCAACTTGGCGCGGTTGACGACGATGTCTTTACCGCTCGTCATCTTCCACTTGCCGGCACTGTAGCGCTTATAGAACGCCTCGCGCGCCTTCTGCTGCTGTTTGACCAGCTTGGCACCCTTCTTTTTGTTAAGGCCGCGCTTCTTGCGCACGATCTCGACGCGGTCCTCAAAGGGTGCGGTCACCAACACGGCGATGTGGTTGGGGTTGTTACGCAGCAGGTAATCGGACAGACGGCCTTCGATAATGCAGCTCTCGGTCTCGCCCAGATCCAAAATCACCTGGCTCATCTTTTGGAACAACTTATCCGAGTACGAACGCGCGTCGTAGCGGTCGGGCAGGAACGCCATGTTCTCCACGGCCAGACGCTCGTCGTAGGCGGCCATCTTATCGAGCGACTCGCCCGCGCGCAGCGACGCGCGCACCAGCAGCTCGTTATCGTACAGCGGAATCCCCAACTCGTTGGCGAGGATACGGCCAATCTCGTGGCCCTCGGCACCAAAGTCGCGCGCGATGGTAATGACCACAGGACTCTTCTTGTTCTCCAGATCGCTCATCGCGATTCCTTTCTAACAAATGAGAAATAGGCGATTCCTGATTCCCATTTTGTCACTTACGACCGTCCTGGTTTCCCAAGTGCGGCAGATTGCCCCGAAAGAGGAGCGCCGCGTACTAAATGTACGCAAGCGACGATTGAGGGGCAAGGTGCCGTGCTTGGGGAAGCAGGACTATGCGGCCACAATACGACGTTGATACGCCCTCACCAGCAGCGAGATACCAAAGTTGAGCACAAAGTACATCGCAAACACCAGGCCGTAGAGCATAAGCACCTGCGACAGGTCGATCGCGTGGGCCATCACGACATTTGCCGTGTACATGAGCTCGGCCACGTTAATACCCGAAAGATACGAGCTGTCCTTGATGACGGTCGTGCACTGGCTAAACAGTGCCGGAATGATCGTCTTAAACGTCTGCGGCAGAATTATGTAGCGCATGGTGGCAAAGAAGCCGAAGCCCTGGCTCTGCGCTGCCTCAAACTGGCCGCGCGGAATCGAGTTGAGGCCGCCGCGCACGATCTCGGCCATAACGGCGCTGGTAAACAGCGTAAAGGCGATGGTCGAAATCACAATGTCCAAACCCTGCACCGTAAAGTAGATAAACAGGATCCACAGCAGGTTCGGCGTGCAACGGAACAGCTCGATATAGGCGCTCACCAAAATACGGAACGGGCGGGGCGCATAGCTCTTAACGAGCGCCAACACCGTGCCAAAGATGAGCGAGAAAAAGATCGACAGCGCCGAGATCTCGATGGTCTTAACAAAGCCGCCCCAAATGTAGAGCAGGTTGGTCGCGTTGAAGATTTCCATGCGCTAGGCCTCCTCTACGTTGTCGAGCCCCAGCTCGGCCAGGCTCACGCCGCGCGGACGCTCCTTGGAGCGGCGCTCGAGCCACTGCACCAGCATGGCGAGCGGAAAGCAGATGATGAAGTACATAAGGCAGCAGACGATGTATCCCTGCAGGTAACCGTACAGACTCACAAAGTTGTCGGAACGGTACATAAGGTCGCCGCCGGCCACAAGCGCCAGCACCGACGTGTTCTTGACCAGGTTGAGTGCCTGGTTACACAGCGGCGGCAGAATAATCTTGAACGTCTGGGGCAGCACGATGTACCAGTACGCCTGCGCACGGGTGAAGCCCTGGCTCTGGGCCGCCTCCATCTGACCGCGCGGAACCGCCTCGATACCAGTGCGGATGACCTCCGAAATGTAGGCCGCGTGATACAGGCCCACACCCAAGAAGCCCAGCACGAACGGCGCGATGCGCACCGGCTGGTCGGCACCGGTTATAGCCTGCAAAAACTGCGGACCGGCCATGTACATAAAGAGCACCTGTACGGGCAACGGGGTGTTTTGGTAAAACTCCACGTACACGCGGCTTATGGCGCGCAGCACGCGCGAGCGAGTGGTAGAGAACACGCCCAGCAGTGTGCCCAGTACCAGCGACAGCAGCAGACCGGCAACGACCACCTGCAGCGTCACGCCAAAGCCCTCCCAGAAGGGCCCCATGTTTTGAAATGTCGTCGACCAACGGTCGGCGTCAAATAATCCTTCGAGCATTCGATTCCTTCCTTGGACGATGCGCCTATACAAGACCCCAGGTCTTGACCTCTTGGTCGAGCCAGCCATCGGCCAGGCGATCGCAAATCACCTGATCGACCACGGCCGAAAGGTCGTAGCCCTTCTTGGTCGCCACGCCGTAGCCCTGCTCGCCAAACTTGACCTCGGGCTGCAACAACTCAACGGTCTCGTTCATATAGCCGGCCAGCGTGGAGCGATCCATGGCAAAGACGTCGATATTGCCGGCGTCGAGCGAACTCTTGATGATGGGGTAGCCGCTAAAGGCCCTAAACTCGGGCTTACAGCTAAAGCCGTTGTCCTTAATCATCTGCTCGATCAGGCTCTGCGTGGTAGCGCCCTGGCTCACGCCAATAACCTTACCGTCCAAGTCCTCAATCGAGGCAAAGCCCGAACGCTTCTTGACCATGAGTCCCACGTAGTCGGTGCGGTACGGCGTCGAGAAATCCCAGCTCTTCTTGCGCTCGTCGGTGATGGTGTAGGTCGCCGCGACCACATCGAGCTGGCCGTTATCGATCAGCGGGCCGCGTGTCTTGGGCGTTACGTCGGTAAACTCGACAAGCTCCTGGGCGCGGGCCTCCTTATAGCTCACGCCAAAGACGGCAGCGGCGATCTGATAGCACAAATCGACTTCCATGCCCTCAAAGCGGCCCTTGGCGGTATCGTAATAGCCATAGCCGGGAACGTCCTTCTTAACGCCGGCGTTCAGATGGCCACGCGACTTGATGGCCGCAAGCTTGGACCCCTTGTCGGAGCCCTCGCCGCTGGTGGAGTTGCCGCAACCGGTAAGCGCGGTCCCCGTCAGCGCAAGCATACCGGCGCCCGCCAGCTGCAAAAAGTGGCGGCGCGACACGGCTGCCCTCGTCATATCCGTCATGTCCATCACCGCGCCTAGTGCAGAATCTTGGACAGGAACTCGCGGCAGCGCGGGTTCTCGGGGTTATCGAAGAAGTGCTCGGGCGTGCCCTCCTCCAGGATGCGGCCGTCCTCCATAAAGATGACGCGGTCGGCCACCTGGCGCGCAAAGCCCATCTCGTGCGTCACGCAGATCATGGTGATGTCCTCCTGCGCGAGCTCAATCATAACGTCCAGAACCTCCTGGACCATCTCGGGGTCGAGCGCCGAGGTCGGCTCGTCAAACAGGATGATGGGCTGCTTGGTGCACAGGGCACGGGCGATGGCGATGCGCTGCTGCTGACCACCCGAGAGATTCTGCGGATACTCGCCGGCCTTATGCGCCATGCCGACGCGCTTGAGCGCGGCGATGGCGATCTCGGTCGCCTCCTCCTTGCTCTTCTTTTGCAGCTTGATGGGCGCGAGCGTCAGGTTGCCCAGCACCGTCATGTTGGGATACAGGTTGAACTGCTGAAACACCATGGAACTATACTTGCGAGCCATCTCCAGGTGATTCTTTTTGGTGAGCGGCGTACCATCGATGACGACCTCGCCCGACGTGGGCTCCTCAAGATAATCGACACAGCGGATGAGCGTCGACTTACCCGAGCCGGAAGGCCCGATCATTACGAGCTTCTCGCCGCGCTTGACGGTGAGGTTGATATCTTTGAGCACATGCAGGTCGCCAAAGTACTTGTTGAGATGCTTGATCTCGATCATGTCTGCCATGAATGTCCCTTCCCTGCGTTTACACGAGTTGAACCATTGTACGGAAAGAACCACGTTTCCGCAGCCCACGCTGCATTCCCGTAAAGAACCTGCAATCTTCCACCCACTCATTGGGCACTCATTGGGGACAGACTTAAATGAGTGCCCGCTCGTTGGGTACTCATTTAAGTCTGTCCCCAATGAGTGCCCTTCAGCTGCCATCAAAAAAGGGGCGCGACTGCAATGGTCACGCCCCCTCAACATCAACTATATGCCGCTCGGTCCCTACGCGAGTTTGGCTCCGACGATCTTTGCTGCTGCCGGCTTATCGAAGTTGCCGCCGGTGGCCTTGCCGAGCGCGCCCATGACCTGGCCCATCTGCTTCTTGGACGTGGCGCCCAGCTCGGCGATAACCTGATCAATCAGGGCTTCGAGCTCCTCGCCCGAAACCTGCGCGGGCAGCAGGCTCTCCAGAATCTTGACCTGCTCGGCCAGATTGTCGGTACGCTCTTGGTCGGTGCCGGCCTTGATGGACATCTCCAGCGTCTCGCTCGTCTGCTTAATCAGACGCTTGATCATACTGTTGACGTCTTCCTCGGTCACATCGCGGCGCTCGTTGACCTCGATATTCTTCACCTCGGCCTTGACCTGGCGAATGATGGACAGGCGAACCTTGTCCTTAGCCTTCATGGCCGCAATCATTTCCTTCTGCAGCTCTTCGTTGGTCATCTGCAAATCCTCCTCAATAGTGCGGGCGGCACTCGCACGAGCGCCGCCCCATGATTACTCAGTCTTCGACGAATCGTCGGCCGAACTCTTGGTGACGCCCTTCAGGCTGACGTTGTACGGCACGTCTTTGGGCATGGGGTTAACAGTGATGTCGGCGTCCTTCTTGTACTGCTCCAGCCACTCGCTGTACGCAGCGCTCTCTGCCTGCGTCTTCACCACGTTGGAGACGTACTTCTTGATGTCCTTGGGTACCTGCTTGATGTCATCGACTTGACTATCGACATGGAAGTAGTCGGTGCACTTGATGATGTGGTAACCATAGGTCGACTCGACGACGTCGCTCACATCGCCCTTGTTGAGCCCCTCGAGCGCCTTCTGGTAGCTGTCGACGAAGGTGGTGAGCTTGTCCCAGTCCACATCGCCCTTCTTGTCCTTGGAGCCGGTATCGTCGGAGTACTGCTTCACAGCGTCCTCAAAGCTCAGCTCGCCGGAGTTAATCTTGTCCAGGCACTCCTGCGCCTTGGCCTTGGCGGCAGCCTTGTCCTCGTCAGATGCGTCAGAACCGACCTTGATCAGAATATTCGACGAGCGACGGGCGTCATTGTATTTGGACAGGTTCTCGTTGATGTAATCGACTATCTCGCTGTCCTTGGGCTTGCTTGTGGGTGCTACTGCATCCTTGAGTTTCTGCTGCGCCAGGCTCTCCTTGAGCGAGTCCTTGTAGGTGTCCTCGGTGTAGCCATAGGTCTTAAGCGTCTTCTTAAAGGCCTTGGCGCCACCGGACCTCTTGCAGGCGTCCTTCCAGGCCTTCTCGACCTCCTCGTCCGAGACGGTCACGCCGTTTTCCTTCTGCGCCTGTTGAAGCAGAATCTGCTGCGTGTAGGAGTCGATGAGCTGCTTGCGGTACTTTTTGGGCGTGAGATCGTTGTTGACCAGATACTGCGCCCAGTCCTTGTCCTTGGTGTAGCCATGGGACGTGCGCATGCTCATGATCTGCTTGGTCACGGTGTCCTCGGTGAGGTTGGTGCCATTGATGGTAGCAGCCACGCCACCAGTGAGCTTATAGCCCGAGCTGGCGTTTTCAGTCTGCGACATCAGGCCGGAGCACGCCATGGCCGAGACGGAAAGCAGCATTGCCAGCACGCCGATGACCACTAGGACGATCTTGACGGTCTTGGACACATAGGTCTTGCGCTGCTTCTGACGAGAGCTGGAGGCGACGCGAGCCTGTTGCTCGGACGTCGGTGCGGCCTCGGGGTTTTTTTTCTTATTTGCCATGTTTGGCCTTTCGCATCACGAATCGAACAAACGCCATTGTGTCACAACGCAGCCCCCACGGCACACCTGGTGCATGGGGGACAGGTTAATCTGCACCATTTTGGTGCAAAGGGGACCGCTCTGGCAGACAGCAATTAGGCAGACGGCAATTAGGGACGTTCCTTTTCTGCCGGCACTTGGGGACTGTCCCAAACTGCCGGCCCTAAAAGTGGCGGCGTATGGCATCGACCATGCCTTGGCACGTGGTCTGGCCGAGCACATCGGCTGCGTCGTCGGCATCCATAAAGATATTCATAAGCGCTTGCAGGGCCTCGACCTGGCCGCCAGGCTCGGCAATGCCCAGATTGATGATGACCTGCGCCGGCACGGGGGAACCCATGCCCGCCATAGCACTGAACGTCACGGTCGATGCGGGCTTCACCACCGCGATATAGGGCTTAGCCACAAACCCCGGATCGGTGTGCGGGATGGCGATGTTGGCCGCCGGCATGGCAAGGCCCGTGGGATAGGCATCCTCGCGCGCGCGGACGGCATCGAGCCAACCGGATGCAATGTAGCCGCGCGGGGCAAGCTCACCCTCGAGGCGCGCAAACACCTCACCCGGCGTCGCGCACTCCCAATCAAAAAACACCAGCTCAGGCGAGAATAGCATCTCGGCGTTATCCGCCATACCGTCCTCCAAAGTTGTATGAGATTCACAATGCCCCATATGATAGCGAAACGAGACAGGCAAGGTTAGTTTAGGATCCCAATCATAGCGAGTGCGCGGGCAGGCGTCAGGCAAACTTCGGGCATCTCCTCCAGCATGCGCCGGTCACTCGTGACTACGTAGTCAACGTCTGCTGTCTCGCCCGAAGCGATGATGAGGTTATCTTCAAGATCCGGCATGCGCTTGCCAAGCATGCGCGCCATCTCGCACTCTGCCAACGAAAGCGGAGAGGCGGTTGCCACCTGCATCATGTGCTCAATGCAGGCCCATGACGCCAAGGCAAACGACACATTCATCCCATTCACGTTCCGCCGGGCTAGACGCCGAGGCAAAATATAGAATACATCCTTTGCCGTCGTTGGCGCATACAGAAGGTCGATCTTGCCTGCCTCGGCCAGTTCAACCAATCTTCTCGCTTCGTCGAACGCCCCCTCTTGCAGGTAATAATCGAGCCAAACGTTCGTATCTACCAAGAGATGCTGTGCCTCAATCATCGGCAATTCGCCTCGATGTCGGCAATCATCGCATCATACATATCATCCCGTACGGCATCCCAGTCTTCCGCCGAAGATTCGGCCGGTGCAAAATCCGACGCGCTCAGCCCCAACGAAGAAAAAGCCAGGCCACTTCCCTGCTCGGCCAGACTCTCCGCACGGGATGCCTCGCGCTTATCCGCTACCATAAATCCCGGCAACGTTTGATGCTCGACGAGATAGGCCCAAAGCGCACGAATGGCATCGCTCGGCCCTAATCCATTGCGAGTGAGGACCGCATCGCCACCAGCTTTGAGCATAGGATCGATTCGCGTGTTGAGCTGCACTGTTGCTGTACCCATAGCGGCTCCTTCCTACTTGCTAGCAGTATAGCAAACCTGTTAGGTCACACAAAAGGGCCCCGACCGAGAACGGACGAGGCCCTGTCAGATTGGTAGTGTCGAGAAAGGTGGTGTAGCGCCCGATCCGAAGCGAGTCGGCCTGGCGTCCAAGAATCTAGAATATGATTGATGCCCTATGCCGCCGACCGGCATATGAAAGCCAGCGGGCCAAAAGCCCCATGGCTTCTAGCCCGCAGAAACATCGATGTTTCCAAATGATCGTAGCTTGTGCTTCAAGCGCTTTTCTACGCTACCGGCGGATGCAAATCCCAATCGGGAAAGCAGTTTGCGAAGCCCGTGAGATTTTGGGTCAAAACATTGTTCTCAGCTTGCTTCAGTCGCTCGTCCTCTTCAAACAGACTATCGAGTTCGCTCAGCGCATCGAAGTCCTGCATTGCAGCATCGTCATGGTCGAAATCAGTTACTTCATCAGCCATCTATTTCACTCCCTTCATGGATTATCGAGGCAAACCCTCCCGGCTAGGCCACCCTATCGAGTTTAAGCAGGTCGCCGCGCTCGGCCGCCGCTTCCTTCGCGCTCTTCCACTGGTTAAGCGCCAGATCGATCTCGGAGCAGCCCTCCTGAATGCGTTTGGAGTATTTGGCCTCAATCTTATCCGCCTCCGCAGTATGCTGCTTGCCCGAGAGACTCATCTTTACTAGGCAATAGCCAGCCCCCGCAAGAAGCAGAATACCGATAAGCTGGTTCACAAACGCAAAGAGAAATACTCCCAAAACAGCAAGGACAACGGCTGCTATCTTGTGACTCTTATTACCTTTCGCGATCTTGAGGCCAAGCTCAGCGAGCTCCTTCTTCTTCTCTTCGCCGACATAACGAACATAATCGCCGCGCAGCTCATTGCCCTCGTCACCGGAGACTGCTTTGCTTGTCCAGCCGTCGAAGTCAAGGGTGATCGCCTGCGGAAACTCGGGAATGTCGCTCTTGCGATACCGGTTGAAACCGCCGTTGATGTAAGGACCCAAAAAACGAATCGCAGTCTTCTTCTTATGCACATCCGCAGACGAGCCCCGGTCGCGCATCGAGCGTGTCATCTGGTCGATGATGTTCATCGTCTGTTGACGCTTCTCGTCGCGGCGACGATTGACGAGCTCTCGGGCGCGCTCCACGTCTCCGCCAAACGCCTTGACCGCAAGAAGATACTCCTCCTGACGGCGGAGACTCCTCTCCTTGGAATCATCGGAGTTAACAAGCTCCATCAGATGCCTATCAACCTGCTCGGCAAGCGTCCTCTCGTCAACATCGGAAGCCTTGAGATCGGCGAAGTCATTGGAGATACTTTCGATCGCCTCGACTTTTCCGAGATATTTATTGATGTAGTCAAACTCCTTGACCACCACCTTGAGTGCCGGATATCTCGAACTCATATCTTCCTCGTAGTTGGTAAAATACTCCGCCCACGACTTCGACTGCTCACTCTCAAACTCAGGTCTCTGATTTCTGATCTGCTCGATCCAACCCGCCATATAGTCATCGCACAGGTGCTTCTCATCGGTGCCGAAGATGCCGTTGATATAGGCATCGATGTAGACCATCGCATCGGCATCGATACGGGCGGCGTTTTGCGTCGAGAAATAGCGTGCGAGCCATTCGTAGCACGTGGCGGTGCGGTTGTTACGTCTGCAGACCAGAGCCATCGCAAGAGATGTATGCTCGTTGTCGCGTTTGACGGCTTCACGTATTGCGCGCTCCGCAAGATCTCGGTTGTTGTTAATCCATGCCGCCAGAGCGACCAAGACAGGTGCCAGCCAGTAATCCGGGGTCGAAATCATTAACTCCTCGGAGACCGTCGAGATCGTCGCCTTTCGCACGAGAGCCGCATCGGTTGCCTGGAGAATGCCAACCATGGTGTTTCGGACCACCGAGTAGTTGCCGAACTTCTTGTCCATCTCCTGCCGGACGCCCACGAGCTCCGTAGCAGCCTGCTCAAGAGCAGCGGTGCGACGTTGCTCGATCATCATCTCAAGAAAGTCCCTTCGGAGCTTTTTAAGGTCCTTCCGCACTTCCTCCATTTGCGATTCGACCTTATCGACCTTCATGCTCATCTGGTCAACTTTTGTTCCGATAGCGTCGATCCTGCGCTCGATATGACCCGTATCTAATCCTGGATCATTCATCTGTACCGCCTTTCAGTTTGCACTGTTTAGATCATCCAATCGCTTTAAGCGAGCAAGCGCCCGCCATCTGCTTTATTGAGAGGCCATGCTTCGGTATTGCTCGGACACCTGCTGATAGGCCGAAAGAAACTTCTGCTTGTATTGGCTTGCCTTCATCGAGTTAACGATGCGCCCGACGGGCTCCACATAGTGTTCGAGAAAGTATAAAGTCCTTCTCCGCAACGCAAATGAACCCGTTTTATAGGGAGATCCGGGGTTCTCTTTGATACCCTTGAGCAACGCGAGACACGTTTTGGGAATGTTGCAGTTGGCGGCGATATCTTGATAGAAGTCCTCCCGCTCCGCAGTCATAAAGTCTTCCGAAGCATACCGCGCTATGCAGAACGGGCACACCGCATCGATGAAGCCCTCAAGCCGAGGCCGGTCCTCCATGCTCTGCATATTGGCGACTACGATCGATACCATCTGTACCTCAAAATCACGCATGTTGTAGAGCGTCGACTCAAACAAGTCGATCAAGTCGCGCACCTCGTCGTATTCGAGAGGGACATCTTCGGCACTTTTAAAGAAGGCCGTCATCGAGCCCGAGAGACCTTCACAAAACTCATCACAGTACGCAACCATAAACTGCGCCGCTGCGTTGTCTTGCATCATATTAAGCACGTCCGCGGCAAATTTGCGAGCCTCCGGGAAGTTGCCGGCTTTAAAGAACTTGATGGCATTGTCCTTGGCAAACGCGATTTTACCCGTGGCCCCCAGACGCGCCCGTGAATAGTACATCTCGCGACCGCACTGGTTGCAATGAACCTTTCGCGTTGCGGGGTCAAACTCGACATCGGTGCTGCCGCAGCCCTCGCAAGCTATTCCGTTGACTTCCAATAGTTACCCCCACTTCAACCATCAAAGCGCCCTGGCAAAAAGCAGCACAAGCCCTTATTTGACAGCGGTCAGCGCCGCATTGCGCTTTTTCCAGATTTTGCGCGCATCACGGACAAGTCCGACCGTAACACCTGCTTGTTCGTCGGCACTCATGGAATTCGAGACAGCCTCAAGCGCGACGGAAAACTGTTGCTCGATCTCTTGAACATGGGGCTGTGACATGTTGGAACTAAAGGAGATGTCATCCTTGAGTGCTTTGAGCTCGGCTTTGACCTGAGCGTCCTGCGCCATAGCAAGGAGCTGCCCAACATATGATCCGAACTGCACCGTTTGAACCGTTTTTTCGGCCACGGCGGCAACCCTTTGGTCCACCCGGCGGGCATAAGAGCCAAGCCCCATCTGCACAAGGACAAGCGCGGCAAGAAGGACAACGTTTACGACAACCGGAATCGTACTGCCGCCCCACCCATACGCCATAAACGCAAAATACGTGTTGGCAAGAAGGGCAACAACAAAGTAGGCACAGCTGGATGCGACCGGCAAATAGCGGATCTCGGTCGTGCTTTTGACCGTGGACTGCCTATCGGACATGGTGGCCGAAATCGAAGCCATCGCAAAAGCCAAAACCCCAAAGCCAAGCGACATAACGAAGACGATAGGGTTCATCAGCGCGTTTTTGCAGACAAACATGATTACAAGCCACGCCACCAAGACGATTGCCTCGCCCAAAATGACACGTTTAACAGAACCGTTCATCTTTGTTTCTCCTTATTGGATCTTAGTTCCGCAATCGGGACAGAATTTGGTCCCCTCGGGCAACTCAGCTCCGCAGCTTGGACACTTTGGCGAGGCCAACCGGGTCCCGCACTCTAGGCAGAACTTGGCACCGAGTGGGTTAAGATGCCCGCACGCCGGACACGCAACGCCCTGCTCGAGCTTCTGTCCACACTCAAGGCAGAACTTGGCACCCATCGGATTAACGTTTCCGCAGCTGGGACACTTGGGGCCGTTTTGCATACTTGCGGACGCGGGCGCCGTTCCGGCCATGGGAGCAACAGCGCCCATGGCCTGATTAGCCAAGCTGGAAAAGCCAGCTCCAAATGCGCCGCCCATGCCAACACCCATGCCGAGCCCCATGCCGGCACCCATGAGGCCCGACGCGGCACTCCCCTCATTGCCCGCAGCGCTCTGCATAACGTCCATGCCGCGCTCCTGCTGATAGTTGTAGCCTTCGCGCGCACGCTTCCTGGCAAGCGCCTCGGACTCGATGTCCATCTGGGCAGCGTTGCCCTGCGCTTCGAGAATGCTCCGCTTGCGTTGAATCTTCATCTCGTTGATGGCGGCAAGATCCTCTTCGAAGGGCTTGATGCTGTTGAACGAGAAATTATCGAGCGTGAGACCAAACTCATCAAAATAGTTAACGAGCTTGCCCTGCATCTGAGACGAGAAGTCGCTCAGATACGTCGCGATTTTTAGAACGGAAACCCCCTGGTCAACAATCGCCTTGGCGAGCAGGTCAGGAACATACTCCAGGATTTTTGCCCGCATAAAGGAGGTTAGTTCTTCTCGCGTATAGCGATCTCGCGTGCCCACGACCTTCACGAGGAACTTCCTCGCCTGAATGGGAACCAGACTCGAGTCATTCTGCTCGATATGCGCACCGAATAAACCAAAGGCACGAACGTGAACGTTAACGTCTTCCTCAGGGTCTTGGACGATGATGGGCTCGGTCGTGCCCCAGCGCAGCTCGTTCATGTAGTTGGTATTGATAAAGTACACAACGGAATGGAACGCCGAGCTACCGCCGGTAAGCGAATGGGCGGCATTGCGAAACGGGGCGAATCGGCTGTCACCCGTGTCGAGCTTGATCTTGCACGGACCGACAAACACGCTTACCTGAGAATCGCCGGCACCCGTAGCGTCGGTAGAACTGCCCGCCCCCATATTGTTGGTAAAAACGGCAATCTGTGACTGCGCGACCTGGAGATAGGACCCGTTGGGAAAATCCTCGTAGGGATAGCGGAATGAGACAAGCGAGGCATCTTCGTTGTTGCCAGGCTCCCATTTGATATTATCGACAGAAAAGGCACCGAGTATTCCGCCGTGCTTTTCTTCCTTTTCGTTATCACTGTGGAACAGAGACATACTGATTCCTTTCGTTAATTCCAAACCACGCACTCCGCGTGTCTAATGAATTGCGAAATGCCGAGCCGACAGGCATGCCGAAAGTCCGTGCGCCCCAATCTATCCCCCGACTTAGCTTGATAAATTATAGCCCTCAATCCATCGCATTTAGTCACCCGCCGGCGAGCGGTAATAATGTCGCACCTTTGGTCAACTGACGAAGAACCGGGAGGGTTCGAACCCCAGATACCCTTTTGGGGCATACCCGCTTAGCGGGCGAGTGTCTTCGGACTCTCGGTCAGCTCTTCGTAACGGCCGTTTTAGCTGTAACTAAACTCGTCGGATGGAACAAGGGGAAAGGTACAGGAGCCGCGCACGCCGTAATGCCAAAATGCCTCGGCTAAAGTTACTAGCTCTCGTGATAGGCCAGAATCGACCGGCACGGATACCCTTCAGAGCCGCATTCCGCGGACGCTACGACCTTTCCGTCTTTATAAAACTCAACATACCAAACGTACGTTGCCGCCCCCTCCCAATAGCTTGGCCTATCAGCGACCTTGTACGTAATAGAGGCGTCATCTGGCACAATCAACTCGCGCTTGGCGTTTGCAATGAACGCATCCATGTCGGCGATCACGCCATCGTCGCCCGCAGCGGCCTCCCCATCGTCGCCGCTATCGGATGCCGCTTCAGATGGTGCTTGAGATGCGCCAGTTCGATCGTCTGCAGTGCCAGAGCCGTCCTTCAAAGAGCTCTCCGAAGGCTCCGCTCCTTTGAATGCCTTCCACATATCGCTGCTTGCAGACGGCTTTTCAATGTCGGCCTCCGGATGCTCCCCGGCAATCTCGTCAAGAATTTTGCACGCTTCTTCACGCCCCTGGACCATCGTCTCCTGTGGTTTGCCACCATCCTCGACGGTCCTCACCAAGTAGGCGCCATTCTGTCTATCGAATTCCTTATTTTGAATTTGCACCGCGTCTACGACCTCAGGACCCTTTGCAGTAAGCGAAATATAGAAATCCGTCTGGTTACAATCCTGACTACAAGTAAATTTAACGATGCCGTCCTTGCAGACAGTAATGACTTGGCTCTCACCCTGAGCAATAAAACCGTCATACCGATTCGTCATATTGCTGGAGCCTTCTACCATCTCTGACGAAGGCATAACCGAAACGACCTTTCCATCAACAAAGCAGTAGGCACCTACAATCGCCGAAATATCGTTCTGCGCATCGACAGACCCAATAAGCAGCTCGTCAATTCCGTCACCGTTCAAATCATCGAAAGCATAGTAGTAGTTTAAAAAGCCGGGAGCATTCTGGCTGTCATAAACGAATATCTGTCCCAGCCCAGAATCATCGCCGCGCCCCAGAGCCCAGTCGTCGTAGTTGGCAGTACCAGCTCCCTTCTGCTCGCAATAGCTCACAAAGTCCTCGTAACGCGCAACCACGCCCTCGTAGGCCTCGTGCGCTTTCTTGTTAGCTGCCGCGACCTTCTTTTTAGACGACTTATTCTCGACTGCAGCCGGCTGTTCCTGCTGCTGCAGCTGAGGCAGCACAAAGGCCTCGTAAGCTTTGACCAGTGCGTAGGCGACACCAGCGGTAAAGATGATTGCTGCAAGAATGGTGACAAACGTAGGCACGGCAAAACGGCCGATCTGCCGACGCTGCATCATAAAGGCCGCAAAGGACATATGCTCAGAGGGCGCCGGAGAAGCGCTCTCTGCGCGAGATGCAGCAGGATCGCTCGTCGCTTTTCTATCAGCAGGCGCCTTTGGTGTACCTGAAGGAAGCGGCTGCTGAGCATTCGCCGGCGCATCATCCACATCCAACGGTTTTCCGCATGCGGAACAGTATCGCGCCCCGTCTTTGATCTTTGCCCCGCAGCTTGCGCAGTACATATATCCCCCCTAGAACTTCAGCATATCGAAACGATAGCCCACAGCCTGCAAACAGAAAAGGCCCAGGACAATTTGCTCGACTGTAAACCTTTTTGCTTTCACCTTTCAAATTCGCCTGATCCCACGCGGAAGGCATGCGACGGGCTACTTGCTAGGCGCGAGCCATGTGCAGCTTGATCACCTTGAAGATGATGTTGGCAACCGAGACGATAGGCCAAAGTGCCACCATCGTCATCGGGGCTAATTCGGGAACAACCGGAACCGCTCCGTGAATCACGCTGCCCAACCAGTAAAAAAGCATCAAAACAACGACAGGAAGGCCCACGAGAACCACAAGTTCGATTAGCATAATCGTGATACCGATAATGCCGCCACCATAGACAAAGGGAAGCCTTACACCGCTGCGGTACAGCGAGATAATCACCTTCCAGGGACCAATCAGAAGCAGCGCCAGCAGAATCATATAGTCGAGCCCCAGCGAGCCCCCTCCCAGCACGTAATTGAAAAAGAGCACATAGAGCAACGAAATCACCGACGCTCGCGTAAGGGACCCGATGGACTCGCGAAGTGAATCTTGCAGGCAAGCAGCGGCCTCTGCATCCTCCGCCGCTTGAAACTGAGCCTCGACAGACTGGCTCTTAATCGGCCGGGCCTCAACGTAAATCGCATCTCCCGCCGTGCTGGCCGCAGCCGCGACCGTAGGCGTTCCGCACACGCCGCAGAACTTGGCGCCGTCGTTAATCTCTGCTCCACACTGTTTGCAATGCATGATCGGGTCCTTTCTCGTTACCCCTTTTCTTGGCGATCACAAGATACGATTTGTCGTTTATCCGATATAGAGATTTTGACCGGGTAATTTTCCTAAACGTGCTACGCTATTAAACCTGCAGCTAGAGACAGGGGTAACAATGTTTGAGTTCTCCCAAACACGCACCGTTGAAGGTTCGATTCCGTTTAAGAAAGTCAACCTCATAGAGAACGAACCCAATAGGCCCGTTGGCGAGGCCCAGCTTGTCTTTGAACTCTACATGCCCACCGAGCTGGCCGGCAGCAAAAGCAACGAAGGGCCCGCACACAGCGAGCGCCATGCCGATCTGATCAGGCTGGCATCATGCATCGAACCCACCGCCGTTAAAGAGCAGCCCTTCCGCGCAAGCCTCTTTAACGTACTTGACTACGCCGAACAGACCGGGCCGCTTTTTGGCAAGCACGCAATAGAATCCGTACGCGATTGGGCCAATGCCGCGATGGCAGCACTTATTGCCATGCGCATCCAGGAATACCTCAACGGGAGCTGCACCATCGCAAAGGTCTCCGCATTGGAAAGAATCGAGAAATCAGTGGTAACCTGCGCGGCAAACGGGTCATCCTTCAAGATCTACACCACTATCCTGAGGGCGGGCGGAGATTATACCAACTCATTCAAAAGCCTGCCCATCGTGCGCAAAATCGAATCCGATGCGGGATATTTCTATGCCTTTATGTTAATGATCGACGAGGAAGAATCCCTCGTTGCACTCAACGTGCTCTCTTTTGAACACGAGCTCACCGCCAATGACTTCAGTGTTTTGCAGGCGATGTTCTACATGGACGAAGACTCCAGCTTGGAGATTTCAGCACGACTCAAGGTCAACAATAGCGAGGAGAGCTTCTATGTAATCGACCCTCAAGCAGATATCCAGGAGCGCCGCGAAGAACTTGACGACGATGACCGCGATGCGCTCACCGCTTTGGTGCAGGCGCTCGTGATCTCGCATCTCTCGGGCGCGCACGTGGATGTGTTCCAGGGCAACGAGTCCACAGGGTTCCTTTCCTTTGACAGCTATCTCTCGTGGCTCTGGTTTGATTTTTCGCGCAAGCTGAGCACCGTCAAAATTGGCTATTGCGAGCAGTGTGGACGCGCCTACTCACTTGCCGGGCATCGAGGCGTCAAACGGCACTACTGCAGCGATCGATGCAAGACCGATGCCAAAAACGAGCGCACGCGCAAGGAGACGGCAAAGATACGCGAGTTATTTGGAACGGGCGCCAGCGTACGCGACATCGCCAACGAGATAGAACGTCCCGCGGCCTACGTACGCTCGCAGCTCAATAAATGGACCAAGCTCAAGCACGATCTGGATGAAGACATTGAGTCAAACGGCTTTGACAGCTCCGAGCTACTCAAACGTTGCACCATTGAGAAGCTCGACCTCAACAACCTCCTCAACGCCAAGCGCAAAAAGCAGATTCAGGACTTCGCCAAGCTCAAGCGACTCGTTAAGTAGAAGCCCTGTCATTTCTTCTCCGTCCGACTGGAAAATTGCTCACATACGTGTTAGTACTATATATGTTAGTAACACGCATATGAGCGAGGCATGCCATGTTTGTCGGACGCCAGAGTGAGCTTGAGTCCCTAGAAACCGCTTATCAAAAGGGTTCCTTCCAGTTTGCCGTAGTCTACGGAAGGCGCCGCGTGGGCAAAACAAGCCTGCTTCGCGCTTTTACGCAGGATAAGCCCAGTGTGATCTTCTTTACCGGGCAGCAAACCGTTGCAAGCGAAAACCTTGCGCTGCTCAGCCGCGAGATGCTTGGTGATAGTGCCGCAGGAGCAGCATTCCCTTCCATCCAGGTTGCACTCGAGTCCGTCTTTGAACGCGCCAAAGCGGAGCAAGTCATTCTGGTCATTGACGAGTATCCTTACCTCGCCGAGAGCGACCCAGGCGTGTCGTCGTGTCTGCAAACGCTTATCGACCGACACAAAGACAAGAGCAACCTGTTCTTGGTGCTCTGCGGATCGTCCATGAGTTTTATGGAACACCAGGTGCTAGGACACCAAAGTCCTCTCTATGGGCGCCGCACCATGCAGTTGCGCATCGACCCCTTTGTCGTTTTCGATGCAGCGCAAATGCTTCCCGATGCACCCATCGAGAGAATTATCGAGCTGTATTCCGTTGTCGGCGGCATGCCGCTCAATTTATCGCAGCTTGATAGCACGCGCTCCACGCAATGGAACCTTGAACACGCTCTGTTGCGCCAAGATGCGTTTCTGTACGCCGAGCCCCAGAACTATCTGTTGCAGGAAGTCCGAAGCCCGGCTATCTACAATGGCGTCATAGCCGCCATCGCTAACGGCTGTGTACGTCCCAAGGAAATCGCCGATGTCACCCGACTCGCAACGCCACAAGTCGCGCGATTACTCGACGCATTGATTGATCTGCGAATCGTTGAACGCGTCACGCCCGTTGCCAAAGCAACAAAACGTCAGGTGGTCTATCGAATCTGCGATAACCTGTTCAGGTTTTGGTATCGATTTGTTCCGCAGTACACGGGAACAATTGAAGAGGGGCTCGGAGCCGCTGTTGCCGCGCGTATCGTCAAGCGCGATTTGTCTACCTTCGTGGGCCCCACATTTGAAGAGGTATGCCGCCAGTGGTTGATACGACAGGTCGTTGAGGGCGAGCTGGATGTACTGCCCAAGGCAATCGGCTCTTGGTGGGGCACTAACCCGGCAACGCGTCACCAAGAAGAGATTGACATTGTATTAGAGGATGCCGATGGCGAGCTCATCGTTGGCGAGTGCAAATGGAGAAACGAGCCCGTAGATACCGACGTTCTTGAAACGCTCGAGCGGCGCAGTGCGCTGCTGGGCCGGCCGATCAAACAGTATTACTTGTTTAGCAAGGGTGGATTTAGCGAAGCGTGTCAAAATAGAGCGGCTCAAGCAAGCAGCGCGAGGCTTGTTGGACTCGAGCAACTACTATAAGAAAGGGGCTTGGAAACAGTTTTCCAAGCCCCTTTCAGTTTTTATTCGATTCCCACCTTTTTGAGCGTATCTTTGGTGACTTCCGCAACTTGATTGGGATCGACGTGGGATTCCCCCGAAATAGTGCCGTAACCTGAGGTTGAAAAATCAAGGAAATAATATGTCCGGTAATTGTGCCCATAGCCAAATTGCTGATATAGGGCATTATAGTCCGTCTCGGAAATTTCCTTGCCCTCCGACGCACAATAGTATTCGTAGCCATTGCCCTCGCTCGGCGCAACTCCCCAGGACTCGTAGTTGCTTACAAGCGAAAAAGCATCGCTTTTCTTGCCATATACCGAAGTATTGTCCCCGGCCAAAACCTGCCTTCCAGCAAGCAATGCCGTAATAGCATTGCTCATCTCATATGTTCTTTGGCTTACGAGGATGCTGTCGTCATCCGCTTTAATCAGCGGAAGAAACATCATTCCTCCGTTGCTGTTATCAAGCCAATTTTGACTGTAAAGCCTCTTGATGCCACCATCAGCTGACGACCAAACCTCCACGGTGTAGGACTTCTGAAGTCCCTCTATATCTCCATTCCAGGCACTCTTTAGTTCGGCATCGCTCATACCGTTCACAACGGTCAAGAGCTCAGGCTGGCCATCCTGATCAAAATCAACGAGGTCGACAAGGCAAAGCCCTCGCATCGCATAGACAGAATCAGTCACCTCAACAATTTGTGGCTCTCCATAGCACGCTAGGTATTCCTGGCACTTTTGCTTGTAAGCGGCATACGCAGCGGTATTGTCCGCCGCGGTGCCTCCATCCTTCTTGTCGCCTTCGTCTGTCTTTGTATCGGCCTCGTTGACCTTAGGCACCTCGAGGGAAACCTCTTTTACGGCATCAGCGGATTTAGAGTTATCAACGACTTCGACGGGGATAGCCCACTCGACTTTGGAATTAGAGTCCCTAACGGTAAGAGTATATTTTCCCGGTTTAACATCAGGAAACTGGCTTACCGTGAAGCCCTCGTCACCCTTAACCTCAGCGTTGGTGCTGTAGCCGTTGTCGCCGTTCAGGGTCACCGAGTACTTCTTGAGCTTCTCGCCCTTTACGTCGGTCGGGGTGATCTTGGATTCTTGAATCACCACGATGGCTTTGTCCTGGCCGTAATGGGCAACGTCGCCGGACTTGCTAAAGAACAGCAGATAGCTAAAGATGGCAATGACTGCCACACCAACGACGATACCAACGATATAGAGCGCCTTGGGCTCCTTTTTCCGTGCGGATGCATTCACCGCAGAAACAGGGGCCGGCGCCGCGACGGGCTTGGCGACCGGATTGCTCGGTTTTGGCCGGTCGGCGCGCACGGCAGGAATCGAAGGCGTTGCACCGGACGACACGTCGTCTTTGGGCTGGTCGTCTTCTTCGTCCGCAACGGGCTCGCTCTCCACGGGCGACTTTTCCTCCCCCGCCTCGGCACCGGCGGAAGACTCCTTCTCCGTTTCGCCACTAGCGAAAATCTCTTCCGCAGCTTCATTGATAACGGAAGGCTCTTCTGCCACTTCGTTGCTGGCAGAGTTCAGCACCGCCTTCGCATCTTCGAGTGCATAGCCACACTCGGTGCAGTATCGCAAATCGCCATCAAGCTCAAATCCACAGTTGGGACAGAACATGTTAGTCCTCCTTATCGACTTTCGCCGTTGTACCGTCCTTGACCTCATCAGGGGTTACTTCGGACCCCACTTGAGACTCATCATCCCAGGACGCAACCATAATCTCGCAATTGCCGTCCGCAAAAGTACCGAGCTCATAGTCTTCGGTGCGATACACCAGTCCCTTGGATGTCACATACAAGCATGTTGAACCCTTGATTGAATAGTCTGAGGAATTGCTCCGCATGAGCATAGAGTTGTAATCAGACGGATACTTTTTGCCCATTTCCGTAAGATACGGCCAAACTGCCGAACTCATAGAACTGGCAAGATCCTCGGTATCAATGCCGAACATGTCCTGAGGACTAACAGTGTCACCCGTATGCAAATCAAAAATAACACCAGTCACAACCGTGTCGCCATGCGGACCCCATCCCGTCGAATAGCGCTCGTCACGGATACAGAAATAGTTCACATCCATGTACGTAACCGTCACGTTTCTCGATATGCAGGGAAATTCGCCATCGGGATATAACTCTGCATCTGATTGCTCATTATCTGATGCCCGATTCGTTCGCTCCGCATCAATTTGAAGGGGCTCGAGAATCGCCTTGTTAATTTTGTCTGCGACGTCGTCTTTGGCAGAGCTCTTAAGTTGCGGATAGGACCATTCCATGTTAGCCCGCTCGCCCTGGTTGAGCATAGGGTCGACCGGAGCAGACACCGTCAATGACTTTTCCTCCAGCGTATAGACAACTTCTTCGGCCGCTCTCTCGTCCTTCTTGGGCCTTTCGGTCGCTTGCTCCTGTTGCACGGATTGCTGCTGGAGATTGGGCTCGATGACGTTCTTGTAGAGCATGAAAGCAGCGTAAGCGATGCCTGCCGCGGCGATGAAAGCGGCGATCATGATAGCAAACTGCGGCACCAGGCGGTTACCGACCTGACAGCGTCGCATAAAGAAGTTGTACATCTGGGAGTGACCGCTACTCGCGGTCTTCGAGACCGGCTCGGGTCTCGGTTCCGCTGTGGACTCGGCATTCGCGGATCCTATCGCAGAGTCCGTTTTGGTATTTGCAGACTCCAACATGACTTCAGCGGACGAGGACTCTCGCGCCAGCGGCTCGGCGCCGGACCCTTCCTCGGCCGCAGTTTTACCCGAGAGTCCTTCCAAGGGCAGCCCGCATTCGGTACAGTACCGCGCATCGTCACTGATCTTGCTACCGCATTTGGGGCAAAACATGGGCTTTCTTCTCCGATTCCCTTTAGTCTCACTGAGTCGTAAGTTACTCACGTGCTGTACGCTACGTAGTTTAACCATTTCTTAAGCAAGCCAATGGACCGCTTGGACAGACGCATACCCACTCAAGTGACCCTATACCGGCTAGTTATCCTGGCTCATGGCATGAGTGTCAGTGTAAGAATTTTCGCTGAACAGGTCCGCCCCCTCGAAGTCCGAGCCGATGCTCAACTTGAAGCCATTTTTTGCCGAGATGGAGAAATCGCCGCTGATATCCATATCATGCTCGCGGCCAACCGCCCTCATTTTCCGAAGTCCCACCCGTCACGTTATCAGGAGCCCGAAGTCAAAGAGATAGTAAAAGCCGATTGGGGCACATGTGATTCCATATGCCCCAATCGGCTTTATAGTCGTTTACGCCTCAGAGAAACCTAGGTGGCCCGTTTACACGCGCTAGCGCGCCGCATCAACTGCGACCTTGCCGCTCTCCAGCACGTGGACGCGGCCGTCGGCGAGCATCTGCACGACCTCGGGATACAGCACGTGCTCAATCGCATGGATATGCTCCTCGAGCGTGTCGACGTCCCAGCCTTCCTCGACAGCCAGCGCACGCTGGGCGATGATGGGGCCGTTGTCGTAAATCTCGTTTGCAAAATGCACGGTCACGCCGGTCACCTTGACGCCGCGAGCAAACGCATCGTCGATCGCATGGGCACCGGTAAAGCTCGGCAGCAGCGCCGGATGCAGGTTGACCACGCGGTTGGGGAACGCCGCCAGCAGCGGCGTGTGCACCATGCGCATGTAACCGGCCATCACCACGTACTCGCAGCCGCGCTCGAGCAGCTCATGCGCGATGATCTCGTCGGCGGCGATGGGGTCGGCATAGACATCCTTGGACAGCGTGAGTGTCTGGATGCCCGCGCGTTCGGCGCGCTGCAAGCCCCTGGCCGAAGGACGGCTGGACACCACCAGCTCAATCGAGGCGTTGAGCTTGCCGACGGCGATCAGGTCGATCAGCGCCTGCAGGTTGGTACCCGAACCGCTGATAAGTACGCCGATCTTGAGCGGCTCAGCCGTATCGGTGCCGGTCGGACGGGTGTAGGGCACAAAGCCCAGGCCCTCGGCAGCAGCCATCTGCTCGTTAGCGCTCATCGGAGTACACGACCTTACCGGAACCCTCGACGCACTCGCCCACGCGGAACGGCTTCTCGCCCAGCGCGACCAGGGCCTCGGTCACGGCGGCCTCGTCCTCGGGGGCGACGATCAGGCACAGGCCGACGCCCATGTTGAAGGTCTTGCATGCCTCGTTGGGCGCGAGCTCGGCCTGACGCGACACGTAGGTGATGACGGGCGGAACGTCCCAGCCCATCTCGGCGCCGTTGCGGGTGACCGCAGCATCGACGTCGTCGGCAAGCGCGCGGTTGAGGTTCTCGGTGATGCCGCCACCGGTGATATGGGCAATGGCATGAACGCTGGCGCCACCGCGGAGCAGCTCCAGAATCGGCTTGACGTAGATGCGCGTGGGGGCCAGCAGGGCGTCGGCCAGCGATGCGCCGCCGAGCTCCTCGAGCGGACGGCTTAGCTCCTCGGCCTTAGCGGCGGCCTCGGGTGTGCCCGGCTTGATTCCGTCGACGCCGATGACCTTACGCACGAGCGAGTAGCCGTTGGAGTGCACGCCGGTGGAAGGCAGGCCCAGGATCACATCGCCGGGGCGGACGTTTGCGGGGTCGAGCATTTTGGGACGGTCGACAACGCCCACGGTAAAGCCGGCGAGGTCGTAGTCGGCGGGAGCCATGACGCCCGGGTGCTCGGCCATCTCGCCGCCCACGAGCGCGCAGCCCGCGAGCTTGCAGCCGTCGGCCACGCCCTTGATGATCTTTGCCATGTGCTCTGCCTCAATGTGGCCGATGGCGACGTAGTCCAGAAAGAACAGCGGCTCGGCGCCCGAAGCCAAAATGTCGTTGACGCACATGGCAACCAGGTCCTGGCCCACCGTCTCGTGACGGTCCATGATCTGGGCGAGCACGAGTTTGGTGCCCACGCCGTCGGTACCGCTGATCAGGATCGGGTCTTCCAGATCCTTAAGCGCGGCGGCCGAGAACAGGCCGCCAAAGCCACCAATACCGCCGATGACCTCGGGACGATTGGTGCCCTTGACCATCTGCTTAATAGCGTCGACGGCGCGGCCGCCCTCGGCGGTATCGACGCCGGCATCCTCATACGTCACATGCTTGCTGTCGCTCATCTGAGCCTTCCTCTCCCACTACCGTGGCGCCGCGCGGGCGCCAAACGGTGCTCATAGTTGCATTCATTTCGGCGCACGTCATAACAACACGCGCCGTCATATCAACAAAACAGCAGATAAAACCTGCCAAAATAAACCTGTCCCTAAATGGCAGGTTTTAGGCCTCACTGTGCTCCTCTTCCCAGCTGCGATCGACATATTTCTCGACCACGGCGTCGTCGTCAAAGTGCAGCGGCTTGTCCAGGTTGCGAGGCTTAAAGCCCTCCATGAACTTGTCGCGGCCAAAGCTCTCGGGAATCGCCACGGGATAGCGTCCGGTAAAGCACGCATCGCAGTAACCGCCCTTGGGCATGACCTTAAGCAGGCCCTCGACCGAAAGGAAGGCCAGCGAATCGGCGCCGATATACTCGCAAATCTCGTCGACCGTCTTGTTGGCGCTGATAAGCTGCGACTGCACGTCGGTATCGATGCCATAGAAGCACGGCCAGATGACCTCGGGCGAGTTGATGCGGATATGAATCTCCTTGGCGCCGGCGTTGCGCAGCATCTTGACGAGCTGCACCATGGTGGTGCCGCGGACGATGGAGTCGTCGATGACGACCAGGCGCTTGCCCTCGATGTTATCGCGCAGCGGGTTGAGTTTCATACGCACGCCCATGGCGCGCAGCTCCTGCGTGGGCTCGATAAACGTGCGGCCCACATAGCGATTCTTGATGAGGCCCTCGCCAAAGGGAATGCCGCTCTCGTGCGAATAGCCCTCCGCGGGCGGCAGGCCGGAGTCGGGCACGCCAATGACCAGGTCGGCCTCGACGGGCTCCTCGTGTGCCAGCTGACGACCCATGTCATAACGGCAGGCGTAGACGCTCTTACCGTTCATGATGGAATCGGGGCGGGCAAAGTAGACCTGCTCAAAGATGCAGTTGGCGGACTCTTCGGCTGCAGGCACGCCCTGCTCGGATACCAGGCCCTCGGCGCTGATGCGCAAAATCTCGCCGGGACGAACATCACGCACGTACTCGGCGCCCACAATATCGAGCGCGCAGGTCTCGGAGGCAACGACCCAGCCGCCGGCGCGCGTGACATGGACGGCGGAGTCGACCGTCGAGGCACCGTCTTGCGAGGGCAGCTGCGAAACAGAAGCGGTGTCGGCCTGATCCAGACCCTCGTCCACGAGCTTGCCCAGCACCAGCGGGCGAATGCCATGCGGGTCGCGGAAAGCGTAGAGCGCCTGCTCGTTGATGAGCGTCATGGCGTAGCCGCCGCGCACGAGCTCCATGGTCTTGCGAATGCCCTCGCGCAGGTGGCCCGTACGCTGGGTAAAGTAGCCGATAAGCTTGGTCGCGACCTCGGAATCCGAATTGGAGAGGAACGGCACGCCCAGCTCGATCAGCTGACGGCGCAGCTCGTCGGTATTAACCAGAGTGCCGTTGTGAGCAAGCGCGATGATGACGCTATTGATGGTAGAAAGATGCGGCTGCGAGGCTTCCCAGCTCTTGGCGCCGGCGGTGCCATAGCGCACGTGGCCCACGGCCAGCTGGCCGGAGAGCGTCGACAGGTCGGCGTTGGAGAACACGCGATCGAGCAGTCCCAGATCTTTACGAACCATAACCGTGCCGCCATCGCCCACGGCGATTCCCGCCGATTCCTGGCCGCGATGCTGCAGCGCGCGCAGACCAAAGTACGTCAGTCGAGCCACATCGCGATCGGGTGCCCACACACCAAAAACACCGCATTCCTCATGCAGCTGGTCGGAGTCCGGATCATACGTCGACATGGTCGCCACCTGTCCCGTGGCACGCTCGGCCGCGCGGATGGTTTCTTGAGACATGGCATCCCCTCAGAGCCTCGTTATTTGGCGTTACCCGCCCTATTATACGCACGGCAAGACAAGCACTCCCGTGCATGAGCAGCGCTTTTTAAAAGCCCACCGAGCTTATAATCAGTTTTGCGGCCAAACATTTTATCGGTCTGTCTAGTGCAAGCGCCCACGCCCCCAGATGGCCGCCGCGTCCACCGTTGGGGATTACAAAGTTGCAATTGGGACGTTCGTCCTGTCTTTTGGCAGGTCGGCGGCGTATCCTTATAACCTGAAACAAAGCGAGAAAGGTTCTGTATGAATCGAAACGAACTCGACCCCAGCGTCCCCAGCGCCACGGAGGTCAAGAAGATCCCGCTCATCATTAAGGTGTACGCCGTCCTGTGCATCCTGTCCGGCGTGGGCACGCTCCCGTCGGTCGCCGCCTTTATGTGGCAGGTCATCACCGCGCTCATTAACGGCAACGCCGCCGAAAAGCTCGGCGACAATATGCTGCTCGCGGTTGGACTCATCGTCGCCGGCATCATGCTCTCTGCGGCAAGTGCCGTCATCCTGATCATCTTTGGCCTGGACCTTATCAAGAACCAGCGCCGCAATGCCGCCCGTCTGTCCTATATCCTTATCGCGTTTACCATCGTTGAGCTTTTGGTCGACGTGATGCTCCAGGGCATCGGGCCGTTCTTGCTGCGTCCCGCTATTCAGCTCGGCATCCTCATCGCGCTTTCGGCTACCGTCGATCCCACGCTTCGCCAGGAGCGCGAACTGCAGCGCCGTCTGCAGGAGATGCTCGACCGCGACGCCGCCGCCGAGGGCATGCTCGGCCGCGATGAGACCGGCGAAGGCTACATCAAGCTCAACTACTTCAACCTGTTCTGGGTATTCCTCGTCTGCTGCGTGCTCGGCCTGATCGCCGAGGACATCTGGCATATGACGGTCGACGACCCAGGCGTCTACCAGGACCGCGCCGGCATGCTGTTTGGTCCCTTCAGCCCCATCTACGGATTTGGCGCCGTGCTCATGACCATGGTGCTTAATCGCTTCTACAAAAAGAACCCCATCATCATTTTCCTGGTGAGCGCCCTGCTCGGCGCCAGTTTTGAGGTGTTCGTGGGCTGGTTTATGCAGACCGCGTTTGGCGTGGTCTCGTGGAGCTACTCGCACATAACGCTGTTCGGTTTGCCCGATCCGCTCGTGGTCCTCACGGGCGGACGCACCTGCACGGGCTTCGCCTGCCTGTGGGGCCTGGGTGGCCTTATCTGGATCAAGCTGCTGCTGCCGAGGCTGCTCAAGCTCATCAACATGATTCCGTGGAAGAGCCGCTACTCGGCTACCGTCATCTTTACCGTCATTATGCTGGTCGACGGCGTCATGACGCTGCAGTCGCTCGACTACTGGTACCAGCGCGTCAACGGCACGGAGCCGGATATTCCCGTCGCGCAGTTCTACGGCAAGTATTTCGATAACGACTACATGGAGAACCGCTTCCAGAGCATGACCATGAGCCCCAAGGATGCGACGCGCGTGTAGCGCCCACCGCGCCCAAAACGTAAAATGCCCGCCGGTATCACACGTACCGGCGGGTATTTTTATAAACGACCCTTCTATCGACGCAAGCCCCTACGCCTCGCGCTCGACCTCGCTCACACACTCATTTTTGATGGTGCCGACAAGCTTCTGAAGTGCGTCGACCACATGTGGGCGAATGTCTCCGCCAATGAGTACGAGCATGATGTCGTCGCCTACGGCAAGCTCGCCGCTCGCCAGCCACACGCGCACATAGCCGATACCCGGCATCGCGCGCGTTGCCTCGATGGCGGCCTGCACCTTTTCGGCATCGAAGCCGAACACCATGCCGCCCACCTTATGTCCAGGCGCCACACCATTTGTCTCGACCCCACGCACCTCGGACTTAGGCGTCGCACGCACCACGCCGTTGTGTGTCAGGTACATTCCACAATCAGCCGCCGAAACATCGGCCTTGGCTTCGCGCAGCCAGGCATCAACCGAAGGCATCGATTTGCCGTTCTCAAGCATCATTTCTCCTTTTTACCGTCGTCGAGTAGCTCATTTGGGACGGGGCTCTTTTAGCTACTCTCGAACCACTTATTCCTCGACCGGCGTGAGCACCATGACTGCGCGCGTATTGCTAAATGACAGCGAACGGCAGGTCACAAGCGTTACGACCTTGGTTGCCGAAGCGGCACGATCGGTGGCATCGCTCGCCACGGCAGAGGCACCGTCGAGCATCTCGGACAAGTAATTCTTCAGTCCGTCATCGCCCTCAAAGTTGGGCGTGCGCGCCTTGGCATATGTGTCCTCGACCACCTTGGTCGCCAGCGGGCGCAACTTATACGTCGCATCACGCGTGATGTAGTACACGTATTCCATGCTGTCGAACGTCGCCTGATCGGTCGTATCCGAAATCACGTTGAACATCGAACCGTCGTTCATATGATGACCGTAAATCGTGGTCTGCTGATCCACCATGCCCGGCGCGGTATCGTCGCTATCCAAAAAGATGGCGCCCGACGCATTGGCCGTACCGTCGAACAGTGTGTTGAGGTACTTGGAGTTGTTGTTGGTCTGCACCACGGGGTAGTTGATATTGGTGCCGGGCGCGTAAATCCAACCCACAACCTCGGGATTTGTCTGGGCAAGCGCATTGAAGTCGATAATTGGCACGCCACTGGCGTCCTTGTCGCTCACATATTGCTTTTCGATTTTTTGATACGACTCGCTCGCCTGCTTGCAGCCAATCTGCGCGTTGATAAAGATGGCGGCCGCAGCAACGATCAGGCCAATGCCGATGATGATGAGCAGAATGGGAATGACGGAGCGGCGCTTTTTGCGCGGCGGCTCGGTATAGCTCGATGGCGCGGTATGCGCCGAAGAGCGAGGTGACTTCTTGGCCGTACTGTATGACGAAGGGCGATATGCAGCAGGCGTATCCTGACGGCGATGCTTCGCCGGCGTCACGGGGCGCGGCGCGCGCGGCTGTTGAGGAGAGGATGTCCGACCCTGCTGCGGCGCGCGGGCTGCTCCCGACTTGGCTGGATCGGAAATCCGAGAAGCCGAAAAACGCTTTCCCTGATAGTCGGACATGGCTCTCCTTATGCTGCAAATGGACTGGCAGAGCGCTTAGGCGTCAGCCATCTCCTGCTTCATCTTCTCGATAACCTTGCGGTACTCGGGGTCGCAGGCGCCCAGAATCTGCGTGGCGTAAATGGCAGCGTTCTTGGCACCGTTGATGGCCACACAGGCAACGGGCACGCCCGAAGGCATCTGCACCATCGACAGCAGCGAGTCCATACCACCCAGATCGCTCGTCTTCATAGGCACACCGATGACCGGCAGCGGCGTAAACGCAGCAACGACACCGCCCAGGTGAGCAGCCTTGCCGGCAGCAGCGATAATCACCTTGATGCCGCGGTCGGCAGCGGTCGAGGCCCACTCATGGACCTTCGCCGGCGTGCGGTGTGCGCTTGCAATCACGAGCTCATAGGGCACGCCCAGTGCCTCGAGCTCGGCGGTGCAACCTTCCATAACGCCCAGATCGGACTTGGAGCCCATGATGATCCCGACAACCGGCTTCTGATCTGCCATAAACAAAGACCTCCTGTTGAGAGCGGTGACGCGGCGGATCCGCGACCCTTAACTACTGAGAGTAGTATAGCTGCTCCCGTCCCTGCGGTCTCTGTGGCGCTTCGCGGGCGGGCCAGGCTTTATCTTCACTCCGGTTGCTTCGCAAAGTCGTTCAGATAGAGCCTGGCCCGCCCGCGAAGCGCCCTGCGACCTACCGGATATTGCCATGACGTGCGTTGGCTGAAATAATAAAGCAATGCCCGCCGTCCTTGACGGAGCGGCGGGCACGTTTGCTTAGTTGTCGCTGGGACTACTTAGCCTTGCTGCGACGATGGAAGAAAGCGCCGATCGCGGCGATGATGGCGCCAAGACCACCGACGGCCGCGACGGTCGCCGCCGTCTGGTCGCCGGTATTGGGGATCGCCGAACCGCTCTTCTTGCTGCCCTGGGCCTTGTCGCCTGCGGGCTTGCCCGCCTGGTTGCCGCCGTTTGAGCCATTGCCGGAACCCTGGTTGCCCGAGCCGCCCTGGTTGCCGGAATCGGCATCCTTGAGGCTCTCAATGGCCAGCTTGAGCTGGTCATAGGCCGCCTGGAGCTGGATGTCGGAAGCATTCTCATCACCCAAGACGTCCTCGGCGTAGGTAATGGCATCCGTCAGGGCCTTGACAGACTCGTCCGTCTTGCCCCTGGTGTCAGTCTCCTTCGCCTGCTTGACCAAGGCCTTGAGCTGCTTCTTGGTCGGGTTCTCGACCGGGGTCACCGGAGTCTTCTCAAGCGCGTCGCGAGCACTCTCGAGTGCCTTGAGTGCCTGGTCGACCTCGTCCTGCGTGGCGTTCTCGTCGTTCAGGATGGCGCGGGCGCTCGCCAAGGCGTTCTGGAACGCGGTCCAGGAAGCCTCGGTGTAGTCGCTGGCCTTAAGGTCGCCGGCTGCAACCTCGGCATCAACCTTTTCAATCGCGGCAGTGAGGTCGTCCTTCGCCACCGGATTGGGAACGGCCGTACCGTAGAACTTGAGCTCCGCCATGCTGCAGTAGGCGTCAACGCTGCCACCGCCGGCGTGGAGCACCTTGACGGTCACGTAGCGACCGCGCGCGGCGCCAAAGCTCATCTGCTTCCAGTCGCCACGGTCGGTGAGCACCCGGCCGTCGTTGTCGAAGGTAAACGTACCCATCGACGTGGCGGTGCCCATCTCATAACCGTCGGCGGTGTCGGAAACCAGCACCTCGGCCTCAAAGATATCGCCGTTCGTGCCGCCGTCCTGGCGCGGCAGGAACGTGACGTCGGTGAGATCGTAGTCGCGGCCCAGGTCGACGGTCAGGTACTGGGGCATACCGGCCTTATAGGCCCAGTCGCTGTGCCAGAGCGTCTGCTCATCGCCGTCAAGAGCGTTGACGGCGTTGCTGCCCTCATAGTCGGCCTCGCTCGAGAAGCCGGTCACCTTGACGTTCTCGCGGTTCTCGGGCGTGTTGATGAGGCTCTTCTCATCGACGGGGCGCATCTTGAGGCCGTCGATTGCCTTCTCGATCTTGGCCGTGGCGTCTGCGACATCCTTCTTGCTATAGCTGCCCTGGCCGCCATCGAGGAGCTTCTGAGCCGCCTCGACCGCAGCGGTGAGGGCTGCATAGGAATCCTTGGTGTAGACGGACTCGCTGTAGCCCGCGGCCTTGGAAAGCGCTGCCATGAGCGCAGAGGTGTCGACACCAGCCTTGACCTCGACCTCATAGGATGCGGTCTTGGAGGGATCGAGCACCGACGCCACCGTGATCGTTGCCTTGCCGGCCTTGTTGGCGCGCAGGTAGTAGCTCACGCTATCGCCGGCCTGGACAGCGGAGACGCTCACCACAGAAGGATCGGAGCTCTCGACCGTCACATAGGGGTAGCCGGCGCTCTCGGGCGTGGCCTTGGCGTCGACGAGCGTCACATCGCCCTCGAAGAACTCGGTCTGGTTCTTGCCCAGTTCGACACCCTCGATGGCCTCGACACCCTGTGTGTAGTTGAAGTTGATCTCGCGCAGCGTGAGCATCTGGTCACCCGATGCCTCAAGCGGCGTGATCTCGACCTTGGTCGCCTTCTTGCCCTTGTTCTCGGCAGAGAGGCCAAAGGCGTAGCGAGCCTGATAGGAATCAAAGCTTCCGCCCGAGAACTCCTGGGTCGAGCCGTCCTCGAACGTCACGACGGACTTAATCTTCTGCACGGTGCCGTTGCCACCGTTGCGGTTAACGACCTCGACGCCATCGAGTTTCGACGGCGTCTTGAAGGCGAACGTCATCGTGGCGGGCAGCTTGACGTAGGTCGGCATCTTGCCGTCGATCCAGTTGGGCCCATAGTTCCACAGGAACTCGAAGTCGTTGCCGCCCTCATTGTTGTCGAACAGTCCGTCATAGCTCTTCTGCTGGATGAGCTTCTCGACGTTGGTGCCGTCGTCGGTGGGGAGCTCGTCGTTGGTCATCGTGATGTCAAAGGCGTCGCGGCCGTACTCGGACTTGGTGGGCTGCGGGACACCGGGCATCGTCACGGTGCCATCACTCACGAACTCGAGCGCGTCGCACGCCGGGCCGACGAGCCAAGACGTCGAGGGCAGCTCGACCTTGCCGGCCGTCTTAGCCTTGAGTTTAAAGCTCGCGACCACACCAGTACTGTTGAAGAGCTTGGCGTCGCCGCGGTTGGCGAAGGCCAGGTTGATGGTCTGGTGGCCATCCGTGAACTGCACTTTCTCGCGCGAGAGGTTCTCCATGCCCGCCGTCGACGCATCCTGCGCGATGCTCTCGGAGACATACTCGAACTGGTCGCTGTTGAAGTTGACGAGCGCACCGAGCGCGTTGATGTTCTCGGCGTCGGTGGCGTAGACGTCGACCGTGATCTCGTCGCCGGCCTCGACCTCCATCTTGCTCGGGATCACCGCGAGGGTGCCAGCAGCCTTGCCCTTTTGCTTGGTGCCGCCGTCGAGCGCCGCCATGGTGAAGGAGTAGTCGTACACGTCGTAGACGCCGTTGCCGTTGAGGTCGGCGAAGTGGGCGCGGATCTGGGAGTCGAACGTCGAGGTGTCGGGCTCGCGGTTCTCAAGACCCAGGTAATTCTTCATGTTGGAGTAGTCGCCGTCGGAGACCGTGGCCTTGTTGAGGTTGGAGCCCACAGCGAAGCCGTCCGTGCCGTCGGTCTTGTAGATGGCGATCTCGGAGGCGGAGAAGAAGTTGCCCACGGACGCGAGCGGCGTCATACGCACGTAGCGCGCGGCCACGGCGCCGTCGAACGCCACCGTCTTGCAAGCGGCGGAGCGCTCCCAGTCGACCTCCTGCGTCGTCCAATGCACGCCGTCGAGGCTCGTCTCGATGCGCATCTTGGTCACAGTGCCGTTACCGGCATCATCGCGCGGATAGTACTCGAGCTTGTCGAGCTTGTAAGCGCGACCGTAGTCAACGGTAAGCGCCTTGCCCAGATCGTTGCCACCGGAGTGGAAACCGCCGTCGCCCGACTGGAACTCATGGTCGAAGGCGAGTTCGGCCTTATGGCTACCGTAGAGCGAGCCCTCCCAAGTGATTTCCTCGGCCTCAGGCACGTTCCGCCACGGGTCGAGCGCAGAGTTCGCCTCAAGCACGTCGCTCCATGCGGAGTAGCCATCGGCGTTGCGCGAACGAATCTGGTAGGTATGCTTGCTGTTGTAGGCAAGATCGGTATGCGTGAATTCTGCCGCATCGCCCACGGCGAACACAGTGCCGTCTACCTTAAGGTCGTAGGAGGTAGCACCATCGACCTTCCCCCAGGTGAGCTTAATGCTCGTGGGGGTCGTGGCGTCCTCGGGGGCAGCAAGGTTCGCGGGTGCGGAGAGGTTCTCGTTGAAGCGGTCGGCCGCGAGCGTGGCATCGGCGTTCACGAAATCGCCCAGTTCGAGCGTCTGCGCTGCCGTGGCGACATCGGTCTTCGCGAACTTGACGTAGACCTTGGGATTCGTGGTGATCTTGGTGTTGTTGAAGCTCTCGCCCTGCTCGGCCTCGGTGCTGCCTGCGTCGCTACCGTAGTGGTTGAGGTTGGGGGTCTCGTTGTAGAAGTAGACCGCCTGGCCGGCCTCGGGGGTCGCGGCGTCAAAGGCCTCCTGCGAGTCGACCTCAACCACGTTGAGCGCGGATCCGCCGTTCTTGGCGGAGACGCTCGTGGGCTTGGCGGAGACGTTGGCCACAAAGGTCGTGGTGCGGTTGGAGTCGTAGCCGCTGTAGCCGCCCTGCGATGCCTCGGCGGTAAAGGTCGCCGTGCCGCCCACCACGCTCGACTTATAGACGGTGCTCACATGCTCACCGTAGGAAATATTGTCGATTGTGCCGTAGGAATCGTCCTCGGTCGTGTTGTTCTCGATGGAGGAGCCGTCATCCTCGTACTGCGTAAAGCTGCCCTCACCCTCGGTGGCGAAGAACTCGACGATACGCTGGCTGCGATTGGTGCCCTTGGTGTTGGTCTCGGTCACAGCCTCGGGGTTGTTGTTCTCGGCGTACATCGGCACGATGGCGTTGGCCTTAACAAAGAGTGGCAGCTTCCAAAGCGGAGCCTCGTAGTTGTTGAGGACCTGACCGCCGCGGTACTGCTTGCCCGAGAAGTAGTCAATCCAGATGGTGGGATTCTCGTCGGTACCGTAGTTGGGCAGGTAGATACCGTTGCGGACATCGTTGCCGTTCTCATCTGCCTGGGTATCCTGATACACCGGTGCCACCAGGAAGTTCTCACCGAACATGTACTGGTACTGCGTCGAGGTGCTTGCGGCGTACTCGGAGTTGTCGGAAAGCAGCATGGCGCGGATCATGGGAAGGCCGGTATCGCCGTTGCCCGTGTCGATGTTGGCCGCCGAGGCCGCGCTCGTGTAGATATAGGGCATGAGTTGTGCTTTGAGCTTGAGATAGAAGCGCGAGATGCCCGTGTATGGATCGCCGTGCGTCATGGGCGACTTGCGGTAGGTGCCCCAACCGTCCATGTCAAGCATAGAGGGCGTGAATGTCTTCCACTGGTAGTCGCGAGCGGAGATGATGGGATCGCCACCAAAGATGCCGTCCATATCGGAGCCGATGTTGGGGTTGCCCGAGAGGCTCTGGCCGATATACGTGGGGATATGGAAGCGAATGTACTCCCAGTTACCGCCGTACTGGTCGCCGGTCCAGATGCCGCCAAAGCGCTGCGTGCCGGCCCAGCCGTCAAGCGTGATGATGTTGGGGCGCTTGTTGGCGCCGGTGGTCACGGTGTCATAGGCCGTCTTGATGCCGTTGAGGCCAAAGGAGTAGCCGGAGCCGACCCAAGCGACGTCGGTCTTGAGCGTGGTGATGCCACCAGTCTTAACCTCAGAATCGAAATCGCGCAGCAGATGCCACGGGGTCTCGGAGTTGCTATCGGGCTCGAGGTTCGACTGGGTCCAGAGACCGGTGCTCACGCCCTTGGAGTTGGCATACTCGGTGAACTTCTTAAGATTGTCGACGTTGGCGCGCACGGCGTTGAGGCGCTCGGCAGAACTCGTTCCGTCGGAGTTGACGCCGCCGGTCTTGTAGTAACCGTTCTGGCCGTAGCCAGCACCGTAACCGTCGTTCGGCAGGAACCAGCCGAGCGGCATGTCGTTGTCCTCGTAGTCATCGATAACCTGCCGGGCGGAGAACTGGCGGTCGAAATCGGTCGCCTTCATGTTCTCGGTATCAACCGTAGGGCCCTCACCGTTGAGCGTCTCGGCCGCAAGCGTGCCGTCGAGCTTGTAGCCCGTCGACATGCCGGACTCGTATTTAACGTCGCCCTTCTCACTCGAGGACTTGCTGCCCTTGGTCTCCCACTTCTTTTGACCCGAGGTCGTTGACCAGCCATCACGGTTATAGGCATTAAGATGACCCAGGTAGAAACCGTACTCGGGCAGCAGCACCGGATTGCCGGTCACCTTGTAGTAGTCCTGCAGCATCTCGGTTGCCACGTTCGAGGCGCCCTCGTTGGTCGCCACGAAGTAATAGGCATCAAACTCATTCTCGCTGTGCAAAGTCGTGACCGTCGATGAGTCCGTGGAACCGAAGTCGTAGGAACCCTCTGCAAACGTGTTTCGGAGCACGCCGTAGCCGTCGCTCGTCCAGTAGAACGGGTTGGGCGAGGCAACGCCGCCATCGGTCCAGTTGTTAGTGTTGGAGATGGCGATGGTCTGGTTGGTGTGCAGGAAGCGGCCGTTCTGGGTGCCGCCGCCAAAGAAGTTCTCGGACTTCTCCTTGGCGAGCGTCTGGACGGTACCCTTCTTATCAAGGTCGAGGGGCGCAGACTCAGAAACCACGCCACGGTCGCCTGACTTGATACTCATCTTGCCAGTCGCCTTGTCCAGGATCACGGTCGCCTTTCCGCCGGTGATCTCGATAGTGTCGCCCTTGTCGGCAACCGTCGCACTCGGCTTGCTGTAGGTGTCCGAGGTATCGGGCTGAGCCTGGATCTTAGCCGTGTGGGACTTACTGCGCGGCGTGGCGTACTCGGAAAACTCACCCTTGGGGTCGACGTTATAACGGAAAATACCGTCCTCGAGGAACGTAATACGGCCCTTGATGCCGTCAGCGAAATCGATGTCGACGACGTTCGAGGCAGACTGAGACACGGTCGCTGAGTCGACACCCTTGAGTGGCGTGGCAATCGCCTGCTGGGGATTGGCAAACACAAGCGTCGCTGCAGTGGCAACGAGGACCGCGCTTCCCTTCACCCACCGTTTCGTAAAAATGGAATTCCTACACACCTGGACTCCTTTCCTCCGACATGCGGAAGTGTCGCGGACGCACGCCCTGCAGCATGGCGCACGCATCAAACGGGAGGGGTGTTCGGTACATTCCGTGCAGTGGGCCCACCCGTTACCAAGTGGTCAACTGGTAGTAACCAGATATCCACCTATTAGGTTGAGTCAGCATACAGGAGCAGTTGCGCAACCAAGTTCGTAATTCTCCCAGTGGTATTAAAATGAGCGTCAATGGCAAGGTGGGCTAAATAAGCCATACCAATTGGTTCTTCAGTCAAATACCAATTAAGCAAAAATGTACTGTTTATCTGGTATTACACAGACCGTACCTTTCTCTCGGGAACTGGGCTTCGCGAAGTTTCCCGAGAGAAAGGCTCAACCGCCACCCTGCGACCTACCGGATATTGCCATGACGTACGTTGGCTGATTTGGTTTGGATAAAAAGGTTGACGGAGAGTGATGGGCAGTTAGTTCAGATACGTATAATTTGGCCGTGGCCTTGGGCACGAAACTGCCGCTTGGAAGCCGGCGCGGACCCAGTATTGGGCCGTTCCCAGCTTGGCTGAGCATCTTGATCGATTCAGATTGCCAAAAAAGGCCGAATGAGTCCAAATCGACCTTCTCCTACTCTCTAAAAAATACGAATTTGAACTAACTGTCCAGAGGCGTCCTCGACTAACAGTAAAAAGGCCTCCATACAAAGAGTGGGCCCTGCCGCTCGAACGAACGGCAGGGCCCACTCTCATTTTCTATTTAGCCTTAGTCATCGCACAAAGCCCCTTCGGCAGCACACGGTGCACCCAAGTCGCCGCAGGCCGGGGCGGGGGGCCAGACCACATTACACCGCGTACTGTGGCAGGTCCTGCAGGGCGATGACGTCCATGCCCATGTCGTTGGCACTGCCGTGACCCCGCTGGTCCTCGCGCACGGCCTCGATGGCACTCACGTACGTGTTGGCCGCGGACATCGCCGTCACGCAGGTCACGCCGCGACGCACGGCCTCGGTACGCAGCAGGTAGCCATCGCCACGCGAGCCCGGACCGTACGGCGTGTTGATGATTACCGCAATCTTGCCATCGGCGATGAGGTCGCCGATGTTGGGGCGTTCACCGTCGTGCGGGCCGCTGATCTTCTCCACAACCTCGCAGGTCACGTTACCGCCGCGCAGCACGCGCGCCGTACCCTCGGTGGAGCAGATATCAAAGCCCAGGTAGCGCAGGATACGCGCGACCGAAAGGATGTGACGCTTGTCGCGGTCGCACACGCTGATGAATACCTTGCCGGCGCTGGGGTCGGGCAGCTTGTAGTCGATCGCCAGTTGCGTCTTGGCGTACGCCTCGGGATAGCTCTTGGCGATGCCCATGACCTCGCCTGTCGACTTCATCTCGGGCCCCAGGATAACGTCGGCACCGGGGAAACGGCCCCAGGGCATGACGGCTTCCTTCATGCAGAACCAGCCCAGCTGACGCTCGTCGCTCGGCAGGCCCAGGCTCACGATGGAATCGCCTGCCATGATACGTGCGGCACATTTGGCCAGCGGCACGCCAGTGGCCTTGGAGATAAACGGCACGGTGCGACTCGCGCGCGGATTGGCCTCGATCACGTAGACGGTCTCGCCCTTGATGGCGTACTGTACGTTGACCAGGCCGCGCACGCCCAGCGCCATCGCGATGCGGCGCGTGGTCTCGCGGAGCTTCGCCTGCAGGCTCTCGCTAAAGCTAAACGGCGGGATGCAAGTCGCGGAGTCGCCGGAGTGAATACCGGCCTCCTCGATATGCTCCAGGATACCGCCGATGTATACCGCTTCGCCGTCGCACAGAGCGTCGACGTCGGACTCGATCGCACCCTCCAGGAAGCGGTCCAGGTACACCGGGTAGTCGGGACTAATGCGCGCAGCCTCGGCCATGTAATCGCGCAGGTGCTCGGCATCGTAGGCGATCATCATGCCGCGGCCGCCCAGCACGTAGCTCGGACGCACCAGCAGCGGGTAGCCAATGTGCGCGGCGACGGCCTCGGCCTCCTCAAACGAGGTAGCCTGGCCCGCCGGCGGGTACATGATGCCCAGCTTGTCGAGCAGAGCGGCGAAGCGCTCGCGATCCTCGGCAAAGTCGATGGCATCGGGCTTGGTGCCCATAATGTTCACACCGCTCTCCTCGAGCATGCGCGCCAGCTTAAGCGGAGTCTGGCCGCCGAGCGTCACCACGACGCCGTCGGGTCGCTCAACATCGATGACATCCATGACGTCCTCGTAGGTGAGCGGCTCAAAGTACAGGCGGTCGGACGTGTCGTAGTCGGTCGAGACGGTCTCGGGGTTGCAGTTGACCATGATGGTCTCGAAACCGCGGGCCGCCAGCGCGTAGCTCGCGTGCACGCAGCAGTAATCGAACTCGATACCTTGGCCAATGCGGTTGGGGCCGGCGCCCAGGATCATCGCCTTGGGCTTGTCCGCCGGCGTGGTCTCGTCGGGAGCCACGCGCTTCTTGGCATCCGGGCTCGTGCGGTAGATGTTCTCGTACGTCTTGTAGTGGTACTCCGTGGCGCTCGAGAACTCCGCAGCGCAGGTATCGACCGTCTTCATGCTGGGGACCACGCCCAGACCCTTGCGGTAGGCGCGCACAAAGCGCTCATCGGAGCCGGTCAGCGTGGCAATCTCGGCGTCACTCGTGCCATACTGCTTGAGCAGACGCATCGCGTCGGCGTCAATGTCCTCCACACGCAGGCCGCGGATGCTCTCCTGAACCTGCACCATATCGTTGATGCGGTTGAGGTACCACGGATCGATACCGCAGATGGCATGGATGCGCGCGACATCCCAGCCGCGGCGCAGGGCCTCGACCACAAAGAAAATGCGATGCTCGGTCGGCGTTGCCACGGCCTGAGCGAGCTCGTCGTCGCTCAGCTTGTCGGCGCCCTCCTTACCACCGGCGCAAATGCCCTGGTGGCCGTCCTCCAGCGAGCGCATGGCCTTGCCAAAGGTCTCCTCGAAGGTACGGCCGATTGCCATGATCTCGCCCACGGCCTTCATGCGCGTGGTGAGCGTGGGGTCGGTGCCCTTGAACTTCTCGAAGGCAAAGCGCGGCACCTTAACGACGCAGTAGTCGATCGTGGGCTCAAAGCAGGCGGGCGTGGCCTTGGTGATGTCATTGACGATCTCGTCGAGCGTATAGCCCACAGCCAGGCGCGCGGCAGCCTTAGCGATGGGGAAACCCGTGGCTTTGGAGGCCAGCGCGGACGAACGGCTCACGCGCGGGTTCATCTCGATGACAATCAGGCGACCGGTCTGGGGGTTCACGGCAAACTGTACGTTGGAGCCGCCGGTCTCGACGCCGATCTTCTCCAGAATGGCGAGCGAGGCCACGCGCATGCGCTGATACTCAAGGTCGGAGAGCGTCTGCGCCGGCGCCACGGTGATGGAGTCGCCGGTGTGCACGCCCATGGGGTCAAGATTCTCGATGGAACACACGATGATGCCGTTGCCGGCGTGATCGCGCATGACCTCCATCTCATACTCTTTCCAGCCCTCGATGGACTCCTCGACCAGCACCTCGTGGGCGGGCGAGAGCTCCAGGCCCTGGCTCACGATGGAGACGAGCTCCTCGTGGGTATGTGCGATGCCGCCGCCGGCACCGCCGAGGGTAAAGCTCGGGCGCAGCACGCAGGGATATCCCAGGCGCTCGGCGATGGCCTCGGCGTCGGCGACGCTATAGGCATAGCCCGAGCGCGCGACCTCCAGGCCAATCTCGGCCATGGCCTCGTTAAAGAGCTTTCGGTCCTCGCCGCGCTCGATAGCGGCCAGGTCGCAGCCGATCATCTCGACGCCAAACTTGTCCAGCGTGCCATCCTTTGCCAGCTCGACGGCGGCGTTCAGACCGGTCTGGCCGCCCAGCGTGGGCAGCAGCGCGTCCGGGCGCTCTTTCTTGATTACGCGCTCGATAAACTCGGCGGTAATGGGCTCGACATAGGTGCGGTCGGCAAGACCCGGGTCGGTCATGATGGTCGCCGGGTTGGAGTTGACCAGGATGACCTCAAAGCCATCCTCTTTGAGCACCTTGCAGGCCTGGGCGCCGGAGTAGTCGAACTCACAGGCCTGGCCAATAACGATGGGGCCCGAACCAATGACGAGGATGCGCTTGATGTCAGTACGTTTCGGCATGTTTAAAACCTCCTAGAGAGGCTGACTCAATGTTTTGGAAAAGTCAGCGAGGGTGCAGCTGGTGCATCAGGTTGCCGTGATGCGAGGGCGCGCTGGGCTTATGCCCGCGCGTCCGAAGCAGAACGGCAAGATGATGTGCCAGATGCAGCCGCAGCGTCGACCGGTCCGCCGTTCGGTAGAACGGCGGAACCATCGTCGGCGAAATTCCAGCCGGCAAGGCGGTCCTTCGCGGTGTCGATGTCCAGGTAGTTCTCCTCGTCGTCCATGAGTCGCGTAAAGGCGGTAAAGAGATAGTGGGCATCGGTGGGGCCGGGCGAGGCCTCGGGGTGGTACTGGACCGAGAAGCACGGGGCGTCGAGCAGCTGGATGCCCTCGGCGGTGCCGTCGTTAAGGTTCACATGCGTCAGGCGAATACGGCCGAAGCGCTCGTTCATCACAACCGGCGCGATGCCGCGACGCACCCAGGCGCGCAGGTCGCCATCGGCCGCATGCTCGGTCTCGCCGCCGGAAAGCTCCGGGATCAGTTTGCCCAGACTGGGGAACAGTAGGCCAAAGCCGTGGTTTTGCGCGGTGATCTCCACGCGACGGCTCACCAGGTTCATAACCGGCTGGTTACCGCCACGGTGACCGAATTTAAGCTTTTCCATTTGGGCGCCGCACGCCAAGCTGATCATCTGGTGGCCAAGGCAAATGCCAAAGACCGGCACCTTGCCGATCAGCTGCTGCACCTGCTCGTAGGTCTCCACCACGGCATCGGGGTCGCCGGGGCCGTTGGATAAAAAGACGCCGTCGGGATTCATGTCGAGCACCTGCTGGGCGGGCGTATCCCACGGCACGACAGTAAGGTCGCAGCCGGCACGGACGAGGCCCTCCAGAATGCCGCGCTTCACGCCGCAGTCGTAGGCGACCACGTTGTGGCGGGCAGGAGCGGCAGGGGCAAGCGCAAAGTCATGCGTAGCGGGCAGGTCGGCAGCTGCAAACTCGTGAGGCGCGGGGCAACTCACGGTCTTGACCAGGTTCTCGCCCACCAGCGTCGGCGCTGCGACCAGACGCTCGGCAAGCTCGGCGACGTCAAAGATTTCCGTCGAGATAATACCCATCTTGGAGCCGTTGTCGCGCAGGTGGCGTACAAGAGCGCGGGTGTCGACGCCCTCGATGGCGACGATGCCGTGGGCACGCAGGTACTCCGACACGCTGACGGCCGAGCGCCAGTTGGAAGGCGTGGCGCACATGTCGCGCACGATCATGCCGCGCATGGCGGGAGCGTTCGCGGGGCGAGCGGCATCGCCGGGGAAGGCCGACTGGACGTCGGTCTCGTCGATGCCGTAGTTACCGATCTGCGGATAGGTCATGGTTACGATTTGGCCGGCATAACTCGGGTCGGTCATGACCTCAAAGTAGCCCTCAAGCGAGGTGTTGAAGCAGACCTCGCCGGTCGCGGTACCCTCGGCACCGCATGCACGGCCATAAAAAATGGTCCCATCCTCAAGGTACAGAATGCAGGGACCGCAGGTGCCCTTGCTGGTTTTGGCCAGCATGCGCTGGCAAAGCTCGCTGGGCGCGAAGGTGCGGGCAGCAATGCCCGCAGTATGGTTGTTCGCCATAATTCTCCTTCCCGGTCTCTCCGGACCGGCTTAAAGGTTGGTAGTTAGGCCTTGCGGTATTGTAACCGCAAGCATGCGCCATTGCGTTAATTTCATCGAAATGTTTACGAAATGATAATTATGACTTTCTATGCATAATGATTTTTCTGGGACGGGGATTAAAAAATCATTCTGTCATGCATGCAGTTGGCGAGTAGTCAATTTGGGACGGGGCTATTTTAGCTACCCACGCCGTCGACCAACCTAACCGGTGTGCCACCGGCCGTGGTAGCTAAAATAGCCCCGTCCCAAATTGACTACTCAGCGACAAAGCCCCGCTCTCAGAATGATTTTTTAATCCCCGTCCCAGAAAAATCATCCCGCGCGGGCACTTGCCTCACGCGGGATGATGGCGTCTTATTTATCCTGCTCCAGAAGATCGGACGGTGTGCGGTCGGGCTTGCCACCGCGGAAAATCTCGCGGCCGTGAAGGCGATGCTCCAGATCGCGTTCGGCCTTTTCTTCCGTAATCTTGGTCTGGCTTACCGCCGGGTCCTCAATCAGTGACGACACCGAGTTCACCTGCTTTTGGATGCGCTCGGCAATCGTGTCGTCCATGCTCACGATACGCATCTTCCAGTCGATGCTCGTGGCATTTGACGAACTCTTGGTCCACACGAACGTCAGAATGGCGCTCTGATGGCCCTGTGCGGGAAACATGCCAAAGAAAGAGTCGTGCTGGATCTTGCTGTCCTCGTCGATATAGGCGTGCACGTTATACACCACGCGGTCGATCTTATCGTTGAGCAGCGCGTTGGTCGCAAGCGCCGCGGCCTGAATCTGCCCGTTGGACAGCAGCTCGAGTTCGTTGGCAGACGACGTGTCCAACACCGTCACCTCGACCGTGCCCGTGCGCTCGTCCGCCTCGTCAACGCTAAAGTCGAGCGGGAACTGCGTAAAGCCGTTACCCCACTCAAGGCCGCCCTTCAGTGCCGTGGAAACGGTATCGACCGAAACGCTCTCGGACAGGTTGGCAGTGTTCAAGCGGCGCATCACGCCGTAGCCGATCTGCATGCCCACGATCAGTACAAGGATGCCGATGACCACAGCCATGGCGGTCTTCGTAATGGTATGGCTCACCTGCGAGCCCGAAGGGTCGTCCTCGGACAGCGGGTCGATCTGCTTTGTCTGGCTTGCGCGATCTTCGCTGCGAAGCTGCGCCAGCGCCGCCTTGTCGCCGCGCTTGGCCGCGGCATCTTTTTCGCGCATGCGCTCGGTGCGCTTTTTGGCAAGCGTCGGATCCAAAACGCCGGATGCGTCGATCTCGGAGAATAACTCCGTCACTTCTTCCGGAGTCAAAGGGTTCTTCTCAGCCATATACTTCCTGTCATATCAATCAGTCGAGCTCGTGCGCACGCGCACCTTCGAACTGCATTCGATAGTAACGGGCATAGGTGCCGCCACGGGCGAGAAGCTGCTCGTGCGTACCACGTTCCACAACGCGACCATGCTCGACGGTCGCAATCTCGTCGGCATGTTTAATGGTCGAGAGACGGTGGGCGATGATGATCGTGGTGCGACCGCGCGCCAGGCGCTCGAGCGACTCCTGCACCGCTTCCTCGCTCTCGTTATCCAAGGCGCTCGTCGCCTCGTCCAGGATCAGGATCTTGGGGTTCTTGAGAAACACGCGCGCAATGGCTACGCGCTGCTTCTGGCCGCCCGAAAGACGGCTGCCGCGCTCGCCCACGACCGTGTCGTAGCCCTGCGGCAGCGACTCAATGAAGGTATCGATATTGGCGCGGCGGGCGGCCTCGGCGACCTCTTCTGCCGTGGCGCCCGGCTTGCCGTAGGCGATGTTCTCGCCAATCGTACCGTCAAACAGATAGACATCCTGTTGCACCAGGCCAATGGCGCGGCGCAGACTCTGTTGCGTCACGTCGCGCACATCCTGGCCGTCGATGCTAATGGATCCGGAAACCACGTCGTAAAAGCGCGGCAGCAGCGAACACGTTGTGGACTTGCCACCGCCCGAGGGGCCAACCAGGGCAATGGTCCGTCCGGGCTTGATGGACAGATCCATATGGTCGATAACAGGGCGTCCGTCGGCGCCACCCTCGCCCAGCTCAACATCCTCGTAGCTAAAGCACACGTCGCGATATTCAACCGCGCCAGCCGTCACCTGCAGGTCCGCGGCATCCGGCTTGTCCTGGATATCCGGGGCGGTCGAAAGCACCTCGTCCATGCGCTTAAAGCCGGCAATGGCCTTCTGATACGTCTCAGCCGAGTTCACAAGCGTCTCGAGCGGGGTGCAGAACAGTGAAATGTAGAGCGCGAAGGTCGCCATATCGACCGCCTGCAGCTGTCCCCGGGCCACCAGCCAACCGCCGAGCAGCACCACGATCACGTACAGCACGCCCGAGAGCAGGCCATACGTCGCAGTGTAGACGCCCATGGCGTGATACATATTCTCCTTGGACGAAAGATAGCGGTCGTTAGAGGCACGGAACTTGGAGCGCTCAGCTTCCTCGTTCGCAAAACTCTTGACTACGCGCATGCCTGCCAGCGAATCCTGTAGCCGCGCATTAATACCGCTGATCTTTTTGCGGTTGTCGCTAAAGACCTCGCGCATGCGCATGTTCTGCCAAAACATGATGACCGCAAACGCCGCCGTCACCACGGCCATGGCAAGCGCCAGCACCGGGGCAATAGCAAAGAGGATCACAAACGAGCCGACGATCTCGATGCCGCAGATGATAATCCACTCGGGCACATGGTGGGCCGCCTCGCAGATATCGAACAGGTCGTTGACCACGCGGCTCATCATGTCACCCGAGCTGTTGCGATCGAAGTACGCAAAGCTAAAGCGCTCGTACTGATCGAACAGGTCCTCGCGCATCTTGGACTCCATGCGCGCACCCATCACGTGGCCCCAGTAACTCACAAAGTAGCGACAGGCGCAACGGATGGCATACATCAGTACCAGGCCGACCGCGATCAAACCGAGCGCCTGCATAATAGCAGCCTGACCCTGGGTAAAGAGCCCGCCGGTCAGATTGCGCAGAATAATGGGAAACGCCAGGTCAATGGCGGCAAGCACCAGGGCACAAACAGTATCGGCAACAAAAAGCCCCATCTGGGGCTTGTAATAAGACAAAAACCTTCTAAACATAATCACCTTACGCGGTTTTACCAAACCGCGTTTCGTCTCGACGCTGCAAGCGCCCCATTTGGACAATCTGGCCTTCAATCGTCGGTCGCGTATATCCATACGCTTCCCTCCTCTTTTAGGCCACCTTGTCTCAAATGGGGCGCTTTCGCTGACTTATACAAACCTGCGGAATCATTCCCGCTCGTTAAAGATCGGCTCCGCCCAAGCGGTGCGCGATGCTATCGCAGGCCAAGGCGCCTACGACGGTCTTGGCATCTTCGATCTTGCCGTCGAGCACGGCGTCGATCAGCTCGTGCAGCGGCACCAGATCAACGTTGACAAACTCGTCATCATCGGGGTTGGGCGCATCAAACTCGAGCTTGGTGGCCAGGTAGATGTGAATGATCTCGTCACAGAAGCCGCAGGACGTGACAATCGACGTCAAAAAGCGAATGCGGCCGGCCCTAAAGCCCGTCTCCTCGTGCAGCTCACGCTTGGCGCAATCGAGCGGGTCCTCGCCCGGGTCGAGCTTGCCGGCGGGAATCTCGACCGTCACGCGGTCGATGGCGGTGCGATACTGACGCACCAGCACGATCTTGCCGCTCTCGGTAAGCGCTACGACGGCCGCCGCGCCCGGATGTCGAATCACATCGCGGGCGCTGCGGTGACCGTTGGGCAGCTCAACCTCAAGACGGTGGACGTCGAGGATCTTGCCCTTCCAGGCGCACTCCTCCGAAAGAATCTTCTCGTGCAACTCGGCATCGTGCGGGTCGTCATCGCCCAGCACCAGCATCGGCTCGTCGACAACCTCACCACCCGGCTCGTCCTCGGCGTGTCCGTACGCGCGGCTATCTTCCTCGACGATCTGCGCGTCCACGAGCTCTTCGTTCTTCTCGTCCATCCGTCTCATCCCTCTCGGACTTTAGGCATCCCAGGCGTCGCGGCCACGCAGCGCGCGCAGACCGATGTCATGACGCAGGGTCTTGCCCTCAAAATCAATCTTCTCACAGGCCTCGTAGGCAAGGTTGCGAGCGTTCTCGAACGTGTCGCCCAACGCGGTCACGGCAAGCACTCGGCCACCGTTGGTCACGAGCTGACCGTCCACCACGGCGGTGCCGGCATGGTACACGGTCACGTTCTCCATGGCCTCGGCGTCGGCGATGCCGGTGATGACTTTACCCTTCTCGTAGCTGCCGGGGTAGCCCGCGCTCGTCAGGACAACAGCCACGGCCCACTCGTCACGCCAATCGAGCTCAATCTGATCAAGCTCGCAGTTGGCGCAGGCGAGCATAACCTCGACCAGGTCGTTCTTGAGGCGCGGCAGCACGACCTGCGTCTCGGGGTCGCCAAAGCGGGCGTTGAACTCCAGCACCTTGGGGCCGGCGGGGGTGAGCATAAAGCCGCCGTACAGGCAGCCGCGGTAGTCGATGCCCTCGGCAGCAAGCTCGGCCACGGTCTGCTCCATGACCGCCACCATGGTGGCGTGTTCCTCGTCGGTCACGATGGGCACCGGGCTGTAGACGCCCATGCCGCCGGTGTTGGGGCCACGGTCGCCCTCGAGCGCGCGCTTGTGGTCCTGCGAGGTGGCCATGGGGCGCACGGTCTTGCCGTCGGTAAAGGCCAGCAGCGAGCACTCGGGGCCAACCAGCATCTCCTCAATGACAACGGTGTTGCCGGCATCGCCAAAGGTGCCACCGAAGCACTCGCGCACGGCCTCCTCGGCCTGCGAAAGCTCAGTCGCTACGATAACGCCCTTGCCGGCGGCCAGGCCGTCAGCCTTCACGACCAGCGGGGCACCCTGCTCGCGCACATAGGCAAGAGCCGAAGCCTCGTCAGTAAACGAGCCGTAGGCGGCCGTCGGGATGCCGGCGCGCTCCATGAGCTGCTTGGAGAACAGCTTGGAGCCCTCCATCTGGGCACCCTCGGCACCCGGGCCAAAGCACGGGATACCCGACGCGCGGACGGCATCGGCCACGCCCGCCACGAGCGGAGCCTCGGGGCCAATCACCACGAGTCCGCATCCGTGGCTCTGGGCAAACGCCGCCACGGCCGCAGGATCGCAGTCGTCGAGAACCACGTTCTCGCCGCAGCTCGCGGTGCCGCCGTTACCCGGCGCGATGTAGAGCTTGCCGGCGCGCGGTGATGCTGCGAGCTTGGCTGCCAGAGCATGCTCGCGGCCGCCGCTGCCCAACAACAGGATGTCGATGGTTTGAGTGTCCGCCTTCAAGGGTGCCTCCTCTATGGATGAACGGCCCGCCAACCAAGCGGGCCCATTACAAGCAGATATACCCCTCAGCCGCCCGCTTGGGCTGCGAAGGGGTATATCGCAATAACCAAATAGTGCCGATTACTTCCAGAATCGGTTGATGATCTGCTCGCGACCGGCGCCGACGCCGATAAACGTCACGCGGGTGTGTGCCAGATCCTCAATAAACGCCACGTAGTCCTGAGCCTCCTGCGGCAGCTCATCAAAGCTGCGGCAGCCGGTGATGTCGCACTTCCAGCCCGGGAGCTCCTCGTAGATGGGCTTGGCATGCTCAAAACGCACCTGGTGCTCGGGCACGCTCGTGTAGCGCTCGCCATCGACGTCATAGGCCACGCACACCTTAATGGTGTCGAAGGCCGAAAGCACGTCGAGCTTGGTCAGGGCGATATCGGTGAGACCGTTGACGCGCGAGGCGTAGTTGGCGATGGGACCGTCAAACCAGCCGCAGCGACGGCGACGACCGGTGGTCACGCCATACTCATAGCCTTCCTCGGTCAACGTATGGCCGGCCTCGGACTCATAGGAAAGCTCGGTGGGCATAGGACCCGAACCGACGCGGGTGATATAGGCCTTCATGACGCCCAGCACGCGGTCGACATTCTTCATACCGACGCCGGAGCCGGTGATGGCGCCGCCGGCGGTGCAGTTAGAAGACGTCACATACGGATAGGTGCCGTGGTCGATGTCGAGCAGCGTTGCCTGGGCACCCTCGAACAGCAGGCCCTTGCCCTCGTCGATCATGTTATTGAGCAGCAGGCTCGTCTCGGTGATGTAGGGGCGCAGACGCTCGGCCATGGGCAGGTACTCATCGCAGATCTGGTCCACGGTGTAGGTGGGCAGGTGGTAGATGAGCTCGAGCTCGGGATTCACGCGGGCAAGAGCGGTCTCCAGCTTGTCGCGGAACAGCGCCTCGTCCAGCATGTCCTGCATGCGCAGGCCGATGCGGGCCATCTTGTCCTGGTAGCACGGACCGATGCCGCGCTTGGTGGTACCGATATTCTTCTTGCCGAGCTTCTGCTCAAAAGCACCGTCCAGATCGATGTGGTACGGCAGGATGACGTGCGCGTTGCCGCTGATCTTGAGGTTCTTGGTGGTGATGCCGTCGGCCTCGAACATGTCAATCTCCTCAAGGACAACCTTGGGGTTGACGACGCAGCCGTTACCGATCACCGACACATGGTCGGAATACATGATGCCGGAGGGCACCTGGTGCAGGCCGTACTTTTTGCCGTTGACGACGATGGTGTGGCCGGCGTTATTGCCGCCCGAATAGCGCACGACGGCATCGAAGTCGCCGGCGACCAGGTCGCAGATCTTACCCTTGCCCTCATCGCCCCACTGGGCACCGACCAAAACGGTTGACGGCATGTTTACTCCTTACATTCATGGACTGTCTACGCACTACGCTGGCACATAGAAGCACAAAACATTCCCAGTATACCCGTGCAACGGGCGCCTGTCCTACTCCTCGGCATGTGCCCCATCAAGCTCATAGAACTTGGTGGATGCCGGCAGGAACATCAGGTCGACGTCACCGATCGGGCCCGAACGGTTCTTGGCCACGACGATACGCGTAACGCCCTCGTCGGGTCGATCGTCACGCGAGGCTTCGGCCTCGTCGGCGGAGCGGTCCAAGAACATAACGATGTCGGCATCCTGCTCGATGGAGCCCGATTCACGCAGGTCGGAAAGCTGCGGGCGCTTGCCGGTACGGGACTCGACCTGACGCGAGAGCTGCGACAGCGCGATGAGCGGGATCTTGAGCTCCTTGGCCATGATCTTCAGACCACGCGACATCTCGGAGACCTCAACGGTACGGCTCTCGGAGCGACGTCCCGGTGGAGGACTCACCAGCTGCAGGTAGTCCAGGATGATGATGGCCTTCTCCTTGTTGTGGAGCATGCGGCGGCTCTTGGCGCGGATCTCGGTCACCGTGGTGCCGGGCGTATCGTCAATCAGAATGTCGAGCTTGGACAAGGTCTGCGTGGCCTCGTTGATATTGGCCCACTGCTCGGGGCTAATGCGGCCCGTACGGAAGTCGCTGATCGAGATCATGGCGTAGGCGCAAATCAGGCGCTGGGCAATTTCCTTGCCCGACATCTCCAGCGAAAAGAAGCCGACGGTATAGCCCGCAGCGGCGGCATTCAGCGCCAGGTTCAGAGCGAACGACGTCTTACCCACGGCAGGGCGGGCGCCGATGATGATGAGCTGGCCCTCGCGGAAGCCCATGAGCATACGGTCGAGTGACGGAAAGCCGGTGGGCACGCCCGCGGCCTGTCCACCGGCCTGGCACACTTCCTCGGCCTCGTTATAGGCCTCGACCATAAACTCGGTCAGCGTCTTGTAGCTCGACTTGACCTCGCGTGCCGTGACCTTGAGCAGCTTGCTCTCGGCCAGCTCCACGACCTCTTTGGTGTCGGTAGGGGCGTTATAGGCCAGCGCGTTGATCTCGTTGGTGGCGCCGATCAGCTCACGCAGCATCGAATCGCGGCGAACGATGGCGGCATGGTGCTGCCAGTTCACGAGCGACAGGGTCTGACCCATCAGCTCCAAAATGTAGGCCTCGCCGCCCACGGCATCAAGCTTGTTGATGCTGCGCAGGTAATCGATCAGCGAGATGGAGTCGATGGGAATGCGGCTGTTGTACATATCGACCATCGCGGTGTAGATGGTCTTGTGAATGGGCCGGTAGAAGTCATCGGGCTGCAGCTCGACCTGGGCTTCCTCGACCACCTCGGGCGATAGCAGCATAGCGGCCAGTACGTTGGCCTCTGCATCTTGGTTTTGGGGAAGACCCAGCTTGGAGCCACGGTCCTCGACCGTCAGCCCCGTCTCCCTATCGTCGTATGCCATGAGCATCCTCATTCATATCGCCTGCGAGCATCCATAGTATCAGCCACGGTCCCAAAACGGGCCGCGCTCCGGCAATCACCACCGAACGAAACGGATGAACGGTCCCGCATTTGGGACTTCGCCGCAACGCCTGCCAGGGCGCTCGCTGAGCGTAGAAAACAAAAGGGCGCCCTGGTCTCCCAGAGCGCCCTTCTTAGAACAAGATTGTTGCGTTGCAGCAAATGCTACTCGGCAGCAGCCTCAGTCTCGACCTCGGCGGTCTCGGCCTCGGCGACCTCAGTGGCCTCCTCAGCCTCAGCCTCGGCAGCGGCCTCCTCGGCGGTAACGCCGACGAGAACGACAACCTCGGCCTTGATCTCGCGGTACAGCGAGATGGCAACGGTGTGAGCACCGGCAACCTTGATGGGCTTACCGAGCTCGACGCGCTTGCGGTCGATGTCCATACCGAGCTGAGCCTTGATGGCGTCAGCGATCATAGCGGCGGTAACGGAGCCAAAGAGGATGCCCTCGTCGCCGACCTTGACGTCAACGGTGACCGTCTTGCCCTCGAAGGCAGCCTTGGTCTCGTTGGCGGTAGCCAGACGGACGGCCTCGCGCTTGGCGATGTTGTTGCGACGCTCGTCAAGCTGCTTGAGGTTGCCCTTGGTGGCGGCAACAGCGAGCTTCTTGGGGAACAGGAAGTTCTCAGCGTAACCCTGAGCGACCTCTACGACGTCACCCTCGCCGCCCTTGCCCTTGATCTCATCGAGAAGAATAACCTTCATGATGCGTCTCCCTTCTTAGCCGCGGTCGCGGTTGCCACGAGAGGAAACCACGGGGACGGTGTACGGCAGGAGAGCCATCTCGCGGGCGCGCTTGATGGCGTTGGCGATGTCATGCTGATGCTGCGTGCAAGCGCCAGTGACGCGACGGGGCTTAATCTTGCCACGGTCGGTCATGTACTTACGGAGAAGCTGAGTGTCCTTATAGTCGATGAACTCAGTGTTCTCCTTGCAGAACTGGCAGTACTTACGACGCGGCTGACGTGCAGAAAAATCATTAGCCATGTCAAAATACCTTTCATTTGGCAACTTCGGAGAACCGAAGCCGCCTCTCACTCAAAAATAGGTGAACAGCCCTTAAAACGGGATGTCCTCATCGTAGACGTCGACCGCGGGCGGCGTAGCCACCGGTGCGGCAGGACGAGGTGCGGGCGCTGCAGGGACCGCGGGGGCGTAACCGCCCTGATCGTAGCCACCCTGGCCACCACGGGAGCTCATAAACTCGATCTCATCGACGATGACCTCAAGCTTGCTCCGGCGCTGGCCGTCGCGCTCCCAAGAGCTGTAGCGCAGCTTGCCCTCGATCGCGACCTTGTTTCCCTTTGCCAGGAAACGGCTCACGGCCTCGGCGCGCGTGCCGAACATAGTGCAGTCGACAAAGTTGGGATAGTCCTCCCACTCGCCAGTCTGCGGGTTGCGGCGACGATCGTTCACGGCGACGCCAAAGGACAGAACCTGGGTTCCGCCGGCGGTGGCGCGCAGCTCGGGATCACGCGTGAGGTTACCGGTGATGTTCACTCGATTGATGCTCATAACTCACTACTTCCTCTTGGGGCACAAGCCCAGTCCAAAACGACAGTCTTACTCCTGGTCGTCGCGACGGACGATCATGTGGCGGACCACGGCGTCGGTGATGCGCAGGACGCGATCAAGCTCGGCGATCTGGGTAGGATCTGCGTGGAAGTTGATGAGGGTGTAGTCACCATCGGTGAGGTCGTTGATCTCGTAGGCGAGCTTGCGCTTGCCCCACTCGTCAACGGAGTCGACCTTGCCAGCGCCCTCAGCGATCGTGGTATCGATACGCTTCATAACAGCGAGACGAGTCTCGGGGTCGAGCGACGGGTCAACAAAGAACAGCAGTTCATAAGCCTTCATATTGTCACCTCCTCTGGGCAAATGTGGCTTCAGGTCGTGAAGGTGCGCCTGAAGCAGGAAAAGACTTGGTAATAATATCTTTCAACCTCCCAGGCTGCAAGAATATGCAGCTACAACCTCATGACCTCCACATATGCCTTGATTCTCATTTTCAGTGCAACAGCCTCAGGACTCAGCGCAACGCGTTGCGC
>CABUNB010000002.1 GCA_902492755.1 uncultured Collinsella sp.
TCATGATCGAGACGGGCTTTGCGCCCGACTGGCTTCAATACGAGCTGACGGACCCCTTCGATTCGGCCAAGCCCATACGAACGGACTTTGCCTGGGAGCGCCAGGCGCGGGAACTCACGCTGGGCGAGCTCGACGGGCTCATCAAATATACCGACCAGACCATGCTGGCCGGACGCACCACCGCCGAGGCGCTCGTTGCCGAACGACAGCGCGAGGCGCACCTATCGCTCTACGGCCACCCTCTGCTGCGCTTTACCATGAACGAGGTCCGCTCGGCAGGAATGCTCGCCAAAAAGCTGCAGACGGCAGGCATCCGGCAGACCGCGCTGCCGACGTGGCTCAACGACGTGGAGCTGTAGGAGCTGCTAGGCCGTGCATCGCCGGATCGCATCCCCCCTATCTGGGCCGCGTTTTCCCAACGGCCACGCCAACGGAAAGCGCGGCCCAGCCTGGACGCTCAAAACGGGATGCACTTTCCGGATGGCGGGCCTGGCGGAAAGCGTGTCCCGGAATCCAGCCTCGGAACGGGACAGGCTTTCCGGTTGAGTCCTTCAGCGGAAACCGCATCCCGGAATAAACGCTCAAACTGGGATGCGGTTTCCAAACGGCCGGCCAGCGGAAAACACATCCCATTCTGAGGCACGATTCCGGGACGCAGTTTCCGCATGCGGCCCCGTTGGGAAAGTTCATCCCGTTCCGAAGCTGGATTCCGGGACACAGTTTCCGCATGCGGAGGCGCTCCAAACAAAAGGCCCCGGCTCGCGATGGAGCCGGGGCCAAAGGCGCAGCGTATGTAGTTGATGCTGAGCGCGATCAGCTCGTCAGTAATGACTGTCCGCGCCCTACCCTACCCGCGGTTGCGAACGCGGCTGTAGGGCGTATCCACCATGGGAAGATCCGGACGCAGCTTGCCGTCAAACGCGCGGTAGGCGTTCTGCACGGCGGGCGCCGTGGGGATCGTTGCGATCTCGCCGATGCCCTTGCCGCCGTATGCCACGGGCAACAGCTCGTCCTTCTCCACGTAGATAGCGTGGATATCCGGAATCTCGGGCGCACGGAACAGCCCGAGCGTACCGTACCTTGCCTGGGGCACGCAGTCCTTGAGCGGCCAGTCCTCGGTAAGCGCATAGCCCATACCCATGAGCACGCCGCCTTCAATCTGACCCTGGATGGAGATGGGGTTGACCACCTTGCCGGAATCGTGCGCGGCATAGACCTCGCTCACGCGGCCGTCATCGTCCAGAATGACCACATGCGTGGCAAAGCCGTAGCAGATGTGGCTCTTGGGGTTGGGAACGTCGGCGCCCAGTTTGTCGGTCGGCTCCAGATACACGTAGCCAAACTCGCATCCCTCGAGCGCCTTGATGGCAGCCGCAGGATCCTGAGGATGCATACCCTGGCCGGCGACGAGCTCCTGCGTGTGCAGCTGATAGGCGCGACCGTCGTCGTACTCGATCTTGACGCCGTCGCCATGCGCGCTCACGGGAGTATCGGGTGCGGGCTTGCCGGCCTCGATGTCAAGCATGGCATCGCGCAGCAGGAAGGCGGCACCGCGCACGGCCTCGCCGGTCACGACCGTCTGACGCGAGCCAGACGTGGTGCCGGAGTCGGGAGCATTCTCGGTGGAGCACTCGCCGTTGGCGATGCAGCTCAGCGGCAGACCGCAGGCCTCGGCAACATCCTGCAAAAAGACGGTGTTGCAGCCCTGGCCGATGTCGGACGTGGCGGCATAGACCACAGCCACACCGTTCTCGACGCGAATCTTGCAGCGGCCGGCATCGGGCAGGCCCACGCCCACGCCGGCGTTCTTCATGGCGCAGGCGATACCGGCGTGTCCGGGATGCGCGTAGTAGGCATCCTTGACCTCGAGCAGCGTCTCCTTCAGCGCCGTGGAGCAATCGGCAATCTGGCCGTTGGGCAAAACCTCGCCCGGCTCGATGGCGTTCCGGAAGCGAATCTCCCACGGATCCAGGCCGACCTTCTCGGCCAGCAGGTCGATCAGGCTCTCGAGCGCAAACTCGGACTGGCAGACGCCAAAGCCACGGTACGCACCGGCGGGCGGGTTGTTGGTGTAGTAGCCAAAGCCGCGAATGTCGGTGTTCTGGTACTTGTAGGGACCGACGGCATGCGTGCAGGCGCGCTCGAGCACCGGGCCGCACAGCGACGCGTAGGCACCGGTATCGAAGTTGATCTCGCAGTCCAGGCCGGTAAAGTTGCCCTCGGCGTCGCAGCCCAGTGTAAAGGTGCCGTCCATGGCATGGCGCTTGGGATGGAACGCGAGCGACTCGGCACGCGTGAGCTTGCACTTCACAGGACGCTGGAACTTATATGCGGCGAGCGCGGCCAAGTGCTGGATGGACACGTCCTCCTTACCGCCAAAGCCGCCGCCCACGAGCATGGTCTCGACGACCACACGCTCGGGCTCGTTATCCCAGCCAAACATATGGGCGCACTCTTTGCGCGTATCGTAGGCACCCTGGTCGGTCGACTGCACCTTGACGCCGTTCTTGTACGGAAATGCCACGGCGCACTCGGGCTCCAAGAAGGCATGCTCGGTAAAGGGCGTGGTAAAGCGCTGCGTCACGGTGAACGCGCTCTCTGCCAGCGCCTTGGCGGCGTCGCCGCGCGTCACGTGACGGCTCTGGCACACGTTGTCCTTGAGCTCCACCGTGTTGCCAAAGGCAAAGAAACTGTCGTGCAGGCGCGGAGCGTCGGCAGCCCTGGCCTCGACAATGTTGCGCACGGGCTCCAGCGGCTCGTAATCGATCTTTACGAGCTTCTTGGCCTTCTCGAGCGTCGCCTCGTCCTCGGCAACCACCAGCACAATGGCATCGCCCACGCAGCGGGTGATATCGCCCTGGGCGATCATGACGTCCCAGTCCTGGATAAGGTGGCCGACCTGGTTGACCGGCACGTCCTCGGCGCGTAGGATGCCCACCACACCGGGCAGGGCCTCGGCCTTGGAGGTATCGATGGAGAGCACGCGGGCGCGCGGATACTTGGAGCGCACGGCGCTGGCGTAGGTCAGACCCGGTTGATCGAGCTCGTCGATGTCATCGGGGTATTTGCCCTCGCCGAGCACCTTCTTGCGCACGTCGATACGGAAGGCGCGCTTGCCTACGCCGTAGTCGTCACCGCGCTCCAGGTCCTCGTCGATCTGCTTTTCGCCGCGGAGCACCGCAGCGGCCAGCGCAATGCCCTCGATAATCTTCTTGTAGCCGGTACAGCGGCAGACGTTGCCGCGGATGGCGTACTTGATCTGCTCCTCGGTGGGCTCGGGGTCCTCGGCGATGAGCGCTGCACCCGCCATGACCATACCCGGGATGCAAAAACCGCACTGCACGGCGCCCACGGCGCCAAAGGCGTACACAAAGGCCTCGCGCACGTCCTGGGGCAGGCCCTCGACGGTCACGATGTTGCGGCCGGCGGCAAGAGCGGTGGTCAGTACGCAGGCCTTGACGGCCGCGCCGTCTACATGGATGGTGCAGGTACCGCAGGCGCCCTCGGAGCAGCCGTCCTTAGCAGAATGGATGTGCAGGTCGTCGCGCAAGTAGCGGAGCAGCGGCTTGTTCTGAGTCGTCGTGCGCTCGACGCCGTTAACGGTAAAAGTGAATTCCTGTGCCATGGTGATTCCCTTCTACACGCCGGCGGCGATGCCGGTGCGGTCGTGGATGGCGCCATGCGGGCAGACGACGGCGCACATGCCACACGACAGGCAGTCCGCGCCATCGATATGGGCGCAGTTGTCCTCGATGCGGATAGCGCTGGCAGGGCACTTTTTGGCGCACATGCCGCAACCGATGCAGCTCGTATCGCAGATCTTGCGCGCAATGGCGCCCTTGTCGGTGTTGTTGCAGCGCACCAGGATGTTCTGGTAGCCGGGAACGAAGGCAATCACGCGCTGTGGACACGCCATGCCGCACAGGCCACAGCCCGTGCACTCGGAGCGATCCACGCGGGCGATGCCATCGACCAGCGCAATGGCACCGTGGGGGCAGGCCGTGACACAGGCGCCACAGCCAATGCAGCCTTCGCTGCAGCGGGCGTCGCCGCCTGCGGAGGCGCAACCGCTTCCGCAGGCAACGTAGGCCACGTTATGTTGAATGGATTTGGCCATAAGAGACTCGCCTATTTCTTAAGGAGATACGGATAGCTGTCGCGCACGGCCTTGATGGTCAGGCGGACGGCCTCGGGCAGACCGGTGTTGACGGCATCGACCGAGACGGTGCGAACCGTGCCGGCGACGCGAACCTTAAAGTGGTCCTCGTCCACGGCCAGGAAGCCCTCGTTCTCGGAGTTCTCCATGTCCTGATCGCTCCAGAACAGGGTGAGCTTGTCCTTGTAGGGACGACCCTCCTGGTAGGGGCAGAACACGGCGCAGTTGCCGCACTCGTTGCACATGCCGTCGACATGGACGACCTGATGCTTGGCCAGGCCCGGCACCTTAATTGCCACGTTGGCGCGGTTGGGACACACGTCGCAGCAGACCTCGCACACCGAGCCGCAGCCCAGGCAGCGGGTCTTGGTGCAATTGCGCTTGTCGCGGCACAGCGACCCCTTGCGCTCGTAGCAGGCGTCCTCGCGACCGGCCTGCTCGTTGCAGTCGGCGTACTTGTTAAAGTCCACGCCGGCGATGGCACGGGCGACCTCGGCGGCGTCGGCAATAGCCTCGACCACGGTGGCCGGACCGCGACGGCAATCGCCTGCAGCCCAGACGCCCTCGACGCCGGTGGAGGTGGCGGCAAGGCGGCCGCGACGGTCGTGCTCGACGCCCGCGGCGTCGTACAGGCTAGCGTCGATGCCCTCGCCCACGGCACAGATCACCGTGGTGGCGGAAAGCTCGACGGTCTCGCCCGTGGCGACGGGACTGCGACGGCCGCTTGCATCCGGCTCGCCGAGCTCCATAACGTCGCAGGTCAGCACGGAGCCGTTGAGCGCCTTGGGCGCCAGCAGCTCGCAGAACTCAACGCCGTCGGCAAGAGCAAGATCGAGCTCTTCCTCGTCGGCGGGCATCTGCTTCTTGGTGCGGCGATACACCAGGCGCACGTTCTTCACGCCGGCCAGGCGCTTGGCCACGCGGGCCGCGTCCATGGCGGTGTTGCCGGCGCCAATGACCACGACGTCCTCGCCCAGTTCGAGTTTCTCGCCCTTCTTGGCGGCCTCGAGGAACTCCAGCACATCGAGCTCGGCACCCTCGCCCAAGCCCGCAGAGCCGGGCATCCAGGCACCGGTGGCCACGACCACGTCAGTAAAGCCTTGAGCCTTGAGTTCGTCGATGGAATCAACGCGAGCGTTGAGCTGCACCTTGGCGCCAAAGGCCAGGCAGAGCTCGGCATCGTGGGAGATATCGTCGCTGGCGATACGGAACTCGGGGATCACGTGACGGACCACGCCGCCGAGCGAGTCGCGGGCCTCGAAGATGGTGACGGGCACGCCGGCGCGCGTCAGGAAGAATGCCGTCGCCAGGCCGGCCGGGCCGCCGCCGATAACGGCAACGTTGCGCTCGCCGTCGTTGGCGATGGCCTGGGCGCGCAGCTTGGGCAGCACGGCGGTCATGGCCTCGCGGGCGGCCTTGAGCTTGCTGGCGCGAATCTGGGCGCCCTCGGGCTCGTAAAATGCACGCTCGCAGGCACGGCCGCAGGGATGCGGGCAGATGGTGCCGGTAATGAACGGCAGGGCGTTGCGCTCGATGATAATGTTGAGCGCGTCCTCGTAGCGGCCCTCGTCAACAGCCGCCAGGTAGGCGGGAATGTCCTGCTGGATGGGGCAGCTCGTGCGGCACGGCGTGGTAAAGCAGTCGGAAAGCGGACTCTTGCCGGCAACCTTGCGGTCGGGCAGCGGACGCAGCGGCTTCTTGTAGAGCGGGTTGGTGAGCGAGTCGGCCTGGATCGCAGTCACGGCCTCGAGAGAGACGCCCGCGAACGGCTTGCCATCCAGGTCGGTAAACTCGCCGGCCATCTGGCTAAAGCGCTCGTAGCCACCGGGCTTGAGCACGTCGGTCGCCAAGGTAACGGGCCAAATGCCGGCATCGTACAGAGCACGGATGTTGTAGACCGTGGCGCCGCCGGAGTAGCTGATGCGCAGCTTGCCATCAAACTGCTCGGTAATGCGGCGGGCAGCCTCGATGGTCAGCGAGAACAGCGAACGGCCGGACATATACATCTCGGTGGAAGGCAGCTCGTTCCTCGTCACGTCGACGGGGAACGTGTTGGTCAGCTTGACGCCAAACTCCAGGCCGCACTCGGCGCACAGGGCAATCAGGCGCTCGAACATAGGCACGGCATCGGCCCACTGCAGGTCCTCGCGGAAGTGCGTGTCATCGAAGACGATGTAGTCAAAACCCAGCTCGTTCAGACGCTGGCGGGCAAACTCATAGCCCAGCAGCGTGGGGTTGCACTTGATGTAGGTGTTGAGGCCCTTCTCGGTGATCAGATAGGTCGCGATGCGCTCGATCTCCGCCGGCGGGCAGCCATGCAGCGTGGACTCGGTAATGGAGTTGGAGACGCGCGCCGGGATGGACTCGACAAACGCGGCATCGACATGCTCAAACTTGTCCAGGTTAGCGAGCGCCCACGTGCGGCACTCGTTCCAAACCTCGGAGCCGCTGGCGTCCTTCATGCCCTCGATGTACGCATCGACCTTGGGACTCTTAATACCCTCGAGGTCATAGCCCACCGACATGTTGAAGACAAAGCCGTCCGGGCTGCCCAGACCGTACTCGCGAGCGATCAGGTGGCAGGCAAACCATGCCTTCACGTACTCGGCAAAGGCCTGCGGAACCTCGAGCTCGGTCGACCACTCGCAGTTGTAGCACTCGTCCTGCGCCACAATGCAGGGCTTGTTAACGCACTTGGAGAGCTCCTCGCCGTCCATAACCTGAACGGTCTTAAGCTCAAAGAAGCGGGAACCAGCCACATAAGAGGCCACGATGTTCTGGGCCAGCTGCGTGTTGGGACCGGCGGCCGGGCCAAACGGAGTCTCGATGCGCTCGTCAAAAATGGGAAGCGCACCCTCCTGGTTGGTCGTGACCATCTTGCGCACGCCAAAGACGGCGCCCTGAGTCTTGTGCTCCTCGATGATCCAGTTCATCAGCTGCGAAAACGGGATCGGCCTCATGATGTCGCTCATAATGAGCTCCTCTCTGTAACGCCCGGCGAGACCGCGCGGCGGGCGCAAATACGGTGTAGCGCTAGCACAGCGCCGGCGACCCCGCGGAGGCCGCCTATACGCGCGTCGGATGCGGCGAAACATCCGACGCGCGTGAATCTACTTGTAATTAGTAGGCGCGATCGTTGAGCGTGCTCCAGAGCTTCTTGGACTCAGCCATGGTCCACGCGTTGATCTTGTCCTCATCAATCCCAACGAACTCGCGATCCTTGTACAGGACGCGGCCGTTGATGATGGTGGTGCGGCAGTTTTTGCCCATCATGCCAAAGAGCATGTGGCCGTCGATGTTCTCCTCGCTCAGCGGCGTAAAGGGCTTGTAGTCCATGACGATGACGTCGGCGGCAGCGCCGGCCTCGAGCACACCGAGCTTGCGATCGAAGTACTTGCTCGCCATCTTGGCGTTGTTCTCGAACAGCATGGTCATGGCCTCGCACCAGCCCACGTTGGGCATGGCGGCGTTGTGGCGCTGAATGATCAGGAAGACCTTAAGGCTCTCGAGCATATCGTGGGTGTAGGCGTCGGTACCCATGCACACAGGAATGCCGCGGCGGAAGAATTCGAGCACGGGGGCGCAGCCCACGGCGTTGCCCATATTGGATTCGGGGTTGTTGACGAGCCAGGTGCCGGACTCCTTGACGATATCCATCTCGGCAGGCGTCACGTGGATGCAGTGGCCGAGCATGGTGTCGGGACCCAGCAGGTTGTGCTGCAGCAGGCGCTCGACGGGGCTGATACCACCGCGGTTGAGGCGGGAATCCCACACGTCGTTCATGCCCTCGCACACGTGGATGTGGAAGCCGGTCAGGCCGTTGTTGGCCTCGGCCATCTTATCCATGGTCTCGTCCGACAGCGTAAAGGTAGCATGTCCGCCAAACATGGCGGCGATCATGTGGTTGTCGTTATCGCGACGCTCTTTGGCGGCCCACTGGGCAAATTCGGCGTTCTCGGCAATGGCCTGGTCGCATTTTTCCTGGCCACGGCGATCGGAGACCTCGTAGCACAGGCACGAACGCATGCCCAGCTCCTGAGCTGCATCCTTAATGGTAAAGAGGCTTCCCGGGATCTCGCAGAAGCTCGCATGGTGATCGAAGATCGTGGTGACGCCATCGCGGATGGAGTCCAGAATCGTGGCGTAGGCGCTTGCCTTGGTGCCGTCGAGCGTCAGGTTGTCGTCAATCTTCCACCACTGCTGCTCAAGATTTTCCAGGAAGTTGGTGGGGTTGCAGCCCTTAATGGCAAGGCCGCGGGCCAGACCCGAGTAGATGTGGGTGTGGCAGTTGATGAGTCCGGGCATGATGAGGTTGCCCTGGGCATCGACGTACTCGGCATCCGGGTACTTGGCCTTGAGCTCGCGTTCGGGGCCCACTTCGACGATCGTATCTCCGTCAATGGCGACCGCACCGTTTGGAATGAACGGGGTCTGAGCGTTGCGGGTAAAGACGGAACCGTTAGCGACCAGAAGCATGGATGCTCCCTTCAACATCAGAGGCGGGGTTTGACACCTCTGACATGGCGGAGTGCGAAGCGCCGGCCTACACCGGAAACGGGCCCTCTCCCGTCAACGCTTCACCAAAGGGACAAACCCTTTGAAGTGCGGCTTGGCGCCGCATGGCGTCGGCGGACGAGGCGATGCGTCCGCCGACGAATAGCACCGAATTGGTTACTTCTTGCTCTCGGGCAAGACCAGATCCACGGCAGCGTCCTTGGCAGCATCGATGTGCTGAGCCACGACCGGCGTCTGCGGAAGGATCAGGTTAAGGACAATGGCCATGATGGCGGTGGGGGTTACGGCATTGGAGCCGATGACGGTGGACACCCAGGCGGGCATACCCTCGCCGGCAAGGCAACCGCTGGCCATCCAGATACCCAGGCCAAAGACGACAGAGGTGCCGACGATAGTGGTAGTGCGCTGCGTGAGGCCCTCGCGGGTGAACATGCGCACGCCGTTCATGGTGATGGTGCCAAAGACGCCGACGGTCGCGCCGCCGATGACGGGCTGCGGGATAGCGGAAAGGACGGCAGAGAGCTGCGGGAACAGACCGGCGATGGCAAAGACGGCCGCGATGATCACAAAGACCCACTTGTTGACGACCTTGTTGGAGCAGATGATGCCCACGTTCTGGCCAAGGGCGCTGGTGGGAAGACCGCCCAGCAGGCCGCCGACCATAGAGGTAAGGCCCTGGGACACGATGGCGCCGGAGAGCTCGCGCTCGGTGGGCATACGGTCGATGGAGCCCAGGCAGGCGGCGGAGACGTCACCGATAACCTGGATAGCAACCATGGGGAACACGACGGCGAGGGTAATGCAGACCTCGGGATCAAACTCGAGCGCGTAGGGCATGAGCTTGGGAAGGGCGAAGACCTGAGCGGTGGCGACGCTGGAGAAGTCGATCATGCCAAAGGGGATGGAGACGATCATGCCAACGATCATGCCAAAGAACACGGATCCCAGCTTGAGCGTGCCCTTGCCAAAGTTGGCGAGCGCAAAGACCACGGCGAAGGTGATAAGAGCGACGCACCAGGCCTGCGGGGTGCCCCACAGCGGCGTACCCATACCGCCGGCCATATACTTGACGGCCGTGGGATACAGCGAAACGCCGATGGAGAAGATGACCGTACCGGTCACGACGGGCGGGAACAGCCACTTGATCTTGCTGTAGGCCAGACCAAAGAGGACCGCGACGGCGCCGCCGACGATCTCGCCGCCCAGCAGCGCACCAAAGCTAAAGCCCGAGGCGCCCATGGCCTGCAGGGCCGGCAGGAACGCGAACGAAACGCCCATGACGATGGGCAGGCCGCCGCCGATGCGACGGAAGGGAGCGAAGGCCTGAAGGGCCGTATCGATCGCCGAAAGAATGAGCGCGACCTGGATGATGTCGGTGCTCTGCTGGCTATTAAAGCCGTAGACGCCGGCCATGATGACCGCCGGGGTAATGATGCCGGCAAACGATGCCAGTACGTGCTGAAGGGCACACGGGATCATTTCCTTAACGGGAGGCATGCCTTCGCGAGTGAACAGGGCTTCAGTGCCGTTCGTAACCGTCTCCTGGGTCATTTGACCACCAATCCTCGAAGTAGTTGTTTTCGCATCTAACGCTCTATTGTGACGCAGTGCGGGGTTGAGGTTGTGCCTTCATTGCATATCGTATTAAAGATGATTCTCATTCTCAATAATAATTTTTTGTTATCAGACTATTCTTCAGCTGAAATAACGCATTTCCGCAGGTCAGGAAAGTGTCTAGTCAAAATAACATCTAACTTTTCTTTTGGTCAACCGTTTACCGCTAAATTCCTACCGTTCGTCTGCATTACGCAATGTACCTGCGGATATACGAGATGATAAGCAGCGTGTTACCATGAGAAAAAATTGTTATGAACATTTCCGATTTCACCCCAAGGAGTTGCCCGTGAACGAGACCGTACGCCGCTTTTTGCCGATGGTCGATTTTCTGGAGCAGATACTCGGTAAGAACAGCGAGATCGTGCTGCACGATTTCTCTGATCCCGACCACGCCATCGTCGATATTCGCAACGGCATCGTGAGTGGCCGCAAGGTCGGCGGTCCCGCCACCGATCTGGCGCTCAAGATCATGCACGACCCCAAGTATCGCGACCTGCCGTTTATTACGGGCTACGAGGGCCGCGGCGCCGGAGGCAAGACGCTGGAGTCCGCGACGTTCTTTATCCGCGAGGATGGCGAGATCGTCGGTATGCTCTGCGTCAACACCGACCTCTCGACCGTACGCTCCATCAACGCCATGGCGCAGCAGCTCATGGCGTGCTTCGACGCAGCGCCGACGCGCACGGAGCCCGCCCCTATCGAGGTCGAAAGCCTTTCGGAGTCCACCCAGGAGCTCATCGATCGCAGCATTGCTGAGTTGCTGAGCGCGCGCGGGCTGGATGTAGCGTCGCTTGGTCAGAGCGACCGCGTGGACGTCATTCGCCACCTCAACGGCAACGGGGTGTTCATGCTCAAGGGCGCCGTGGCCTGCGCCGCCACCGCGTTGGGCATCTCGGAGCCCAGCGTGTACCGCTACCTGCAAAAAGTCCGCAAGGAGGGCTAACAAGCAAAATGGAGCGCGGCTCCACAAGCGATTCGTCACTTGACAAAAGACCCTGCAGCTCGCACGCGCTGCAGGGTCTTTTTGCATGTCATGTTTAGTTGTGGCCAACGCCTTAGAGAGCGGCGACGACCTCGATCTCGACCAGACCGCCAGCCGGAAGAGCAGCAACCTGGAAAGCGCTGCGCGCGGGGAACGGGGCCTCGAACTTGGAGGCGTAGATCTCGTTTACGGCAGCGAAGTCGGCAATGTCAGCCAGGTAGACTGTGGTCTTGACGACATCGGCAAAGGTGGCACCGGCAGCGGTCAGCAGGGCCTCGACGTTAGCAAGGGACTGCTTAGCCTGAGCCTCGACGCCCTCGGGCATCTTGCCGGTCGCGGGATCGATGCCCAGCTGGCCGGACAGGAACACCATGTTGCCGGCCTGGATACCGGGGGAATACGGGCCGATGGCTGCGGGTGCGTTATCGGAAGACACGACGGTCTTGCTCATGTTTTTCTCCTTACGATCAATTGAGAGAGCGTGAGCGCGGTGTTCACACCGGGAGGCACAGTTCGGTCTGAACACCGCGCTTGATTGGGATAGTACTCAAGGTTTCTGTTTGATGCAAGAATATTATCAGCTTGCGAGAATATTTTATCGCCCAACGGTTTCCCCGAACCGCTGAACGGTTCTCATGTGGAGCAGCCAGTCCAAGCTGCTGAAGACTTTGTCCTGCTTAGGCTGCGGGCGTCGCCCACCGCAGCGACGCCACTATACTTTTGAATATCTGAGCATTTTGAAAGGCAGGATATGACCGCAACCGCCAGCCGAACCACTAACCGCAGGCCCGAGCTTTTGGCCCCCGCCGGAGGCCCGGAGCCCTTTGCCGCCGCGCTCGCCGCCGGGGCAGACGCCATCTACTGCGGCATGGGCAGCTTCAACGCCCGCCGCAAGGCAACCAACTTTACCGACGAGGCCTTTGAGCAAGCCTGCCGCGCCGCGCATCTAGCCGGGTCGCGCGTCTACGTCACGGTCAACATCGTCATCAAGCAGTCCGAGATGGGCGATGCACTGCAGCTCATTCATCGCTGCTCCACGCTGGGCGCCGATGCCTTCATTATCCAGGACTGGGGTCTGTTCTTTGAGGCCAAGCGCACCATGCCCGGCATCGAGACACATATCTCGACCCAGGCGAACATCCACGACGACCGCGGAACCCTTTGGTGCCGTGAGCAGGGCGCCGACCGCGTGACTCTCTCGCGCGAGCTCTCCATCGACGAAATCGCCGCCATTCACGACGCCGCGCCCGATGTGGACCTTGAGGTCTTCAGCCATGGCGCCATCTGCTTTTGCTACTCGGGCCTGTGCCTGCTGTCGAGCTTTGCCATGGCGGGACGATCGGCCAACCGCGGCATGTGCGCCCAGCCCTGCCGCCTGCCCTACGAGTTGATCGACGAGAACGGTCGCGCGCTCTCCCCTGCCGGTCGCGAGCGCGCGCTGTGCCCGCGTGACACCAACACCTCACAGCTTGTTCGCCGTCTGTATGACGCCGGCGCCGCGTCGCTCAAGCTCGAGGGCCGCATGAAGGCGCCCGATTACGTGTACTCCATCGTCGATGTGTATCGTCATCAGATTGATGACATGCTGGCCGATGTTTCGACCTCCAAGGATGAGGATGCAGCCCGCCAGCGCCAGCTCAAACGCTGCTTTAATCGCGACTTTACGCATGCCTATCAGGACGGCGCCTCGGGCGACGAGATGATGAGCTACGAGCGCTCCAACAACCGCGGCCAGATCGTGGGCACGGTGCTGGGCAGCCGCCCGGCCAACCGCGATGTGCGCGGCCTCAAGCCCGACGACCGCCGTCGCCGCGCCGCCATCGCCCGCATTGAGCTATTTGAGCCCGTGGGCAAGGGCGACCTGCTGGAGCTTCGCCACGATAACGAGTTTGACCAGTTCCTGACCACCATTGCCGCCGATGATGCCGCCGCGGGCGATGTTATCGAGTGCCGCGTGCCCCGCAGCATGCCCGGGGGCTGCCGCGTCCGCGTGATTCGCAGTCAGTGTGCCATCGACGCCGCCGGTGCCGCGCTCAAGCGCGATGTGCTGCGCCGCCGAGCTGTTGATGTGTCCGTCGTGGCGCGCCTGGGCGAGCCGTTTACTGTCACACTCACCTGCTGCGACAACCCCGCGCTCACCGCCACCGCCACGGGCTTCACCGTCGAGGCCGCCAAGACCCGCGCCGTCGAGGCATCCGATCTGGTTGAGCACGTCGGGCGCATGGGCTCCTCTCCCTTTGAGGCCGCAAGCTTTGACGTTTCGCTCGACGCCGGCTGCGGTATGGGCTTTTCCGCCGTGCACAAGGTGCGCGCCGCCGCTTGTAAGGCGCTGGAAGAGGCCATTCTGGCACCGTACGAGGAGCGCGCGAAAACGCTCGAGCTGCCGGCGATTGTAACCAGTGATTCCCGCCCCGCGCCCGAGCACTACCGCGATGAGCCGCAGATCTGCGCCACCGTCACCTCGCTCGAGGCCGCCGAGGCCGCTCGTGCCGAGGGTGTAACGCGCATCTACATGACCACCGACGCGCTCGATGCGGCCGAGCTCTCCCCCGCCGATGCATTTGAGCAGGGCATCGTACCCGTGCTCGACGAGGTCTGCCGCGCCGTTGACCACGTACGCGTCGACCCGTGGGTTGTTGCCGGCGCCACGGTCGCTATTGGCAACATCTCTGAGCTTGCCCTGGCCGCCCAGGTTGGCGCCACGGCCGAGATTCGCTCTTGCCTGCCGGTGCACAACACGCCCTGCATGGAGGCGCTTGCCGGGCGCGGAGCCGGTGCGTTTTGGCTCTCGCCCGAGATCACGCTCGACGAGATTGTCTCGCTCGGCGCCGCCGCGCCCGCGGCTCTGGGCATCACCGTCTTTGGCCGCCCGCGCGTCATGACAAGCGAGCATTGCATTCTGCAGGTTGCCAACGGCTGCATCCACGATTGCGCCAACTGCCGCCTGCGTGCCCGCAAGCTCTCGCTCAAGAATATCGACGGAAAGGTCATGCCGGTGCGTACCGACATCCACGGCCGCTCACGCCTGTACGACGCCTACCCCATCGACCTCACGCCTCAGGTTCCTCAGCTGCTCGATGCCGGCGTGCGTCGTCTCATGGTGGACGGAACGCTACTCGAGACGGATGAGATCGCCCGTGCCGTCGCTCGCGTCCGTCGCGCCGTCGAGGCAGCTCAAGCCGGCCGCAAGCCCGCCGCCCGCCTGCGCGGGGCGACTTCGGGCTGCATGTTTGTGGGAATTAGCTAACCGAAAGGCTTACACGTGAACGAAGAACCTCAAGTCCTCTACTGCGACGCCTGGCTTATGGCCATCGACAAGCCCGCCGGCATGATCGTCCACGGCGACGGCACCGGCGAGCGCACGCTCACCGACTACGCCAGCGACCTGCTGCTGGCGATGGGCGACGGCTTTGCCGCGACCGACATGCAGCCGCTCAATCGCCTGGACCGTGACACCACCGGCGTGGTGCTGTTCTCGCTCGACAAGCAGACGCAGCCCGCCTTTGACCAGATGATTATCGACCACGCTTTCGAAAAGCACTACCTAGCGCTCGCCGAGGGCAAGATCGACTGGAACGAAAAGCTCATCGACAAGCCCATCGCCCGCGACCGTCACGACAGCCGCAAGATGCGCGTCGGCGCCAGCGGCAAGCCCTCTCAAACGCGCGTGAAGGTGCTCAAACGCCTTAAGAGCCGTCGTGGCCTGCCCACGCGCTCGTATATCGATGTCGAGTTGCTCACCGGCCGCAAGCACCAAATCCGTGTGCACCTGGCAAGCGAGCATCATCCCCTGGTTGGCGACGACCTGTACGGAACGCCGCGCCCCTGCGGCCTGATGCTCCACGCCCACAGCGTGTCCTTCACGCATCCCGTAACCGGCGAGCACATCCACATCGAAGCCCCCTGCCCCTGGGAGCCCTAAACCACCACAATCGGGACAGGCACCTTTGTGGTGGTTTTGCCGCAATGGCTCAGCCGCGGTCCCAAAACGTCTCGATCTGTAACAGTTAGAGCCCATTTTCCGGTCGGTCTGTTACAGATCGAGACATTCGAATCCCCCTCAAGGGAAAATCTCAATCTGTAACAATAACTCGGCAAAATCGGTCCCAGATGTTACAGATTGAGACAAAGGGACGGTGCGGTTCGGAAGTATCTCACTCTGTAACATCTAACCCACTTTTAACGGTCCAGTTGTTACAGACGTAGACAAACCGGTAGACAACGAAAGCGGCAACGCCCGTGATGGACGTTGCCGCTTTTCTATTGAGAAAACTACTCGGTTTCCGTTGCTAACCACCACAATGGGGACAGGCCCCTTTGTGGTGGTTTTGGCCTTAGCCCGTCCCCTGCTGTTAGACCGTGATGACGTTGTCCATTGCCCGGTACTTGGCGGGGACCTCGCCTGCGGTAATAATCGTTGCGTCACGGAAGTCCGCGAACTTGACGGGCGCCACCATGCCAAATTTGCTGGCGTCCGAGATTACGAAGCGTTTGGCCGTATGGCGCATCGAGATGCGCTTTACTTGCGCTTCCTCGATATCGGGCGCCGTGAAGCCCTGCTCGGCGGCAATGCCGTTGGACCCCCAAAAGCCGCAGTTGAAGTTGTAACGGTCTAGGGTTGCCAGGGCATCGGGGCCAACGAGTGCCTCGGTCTCGGGCTTGAGCTCGCCGCCCAGCACCACGGTGCGCATGCCGCGCAAAGCCAAGTGCTGAGCATGGAGCACAGAATCGGTCACATAGGTGACATCTTCAAGGTGTGGAAGATGCTCGATGAGCCTGAGCGTCGTCGAGCCCGAGTCGATGTATACAAAGCTCTCGGGCTCCACAAGCGCCGCCGCACGGGCGCAGATACGCTCCTTGTCGTCGTTATGGAGGTCGCTGCGCTCATTGAGCGTTAGGTCGCGCGTCACGTGCGCGCGCTCAAGACTCGTCGCTCCACCGTGGACCTTGGCGATGCGATGCGCTCGGTCGAGCGTTTGCAAGTCACGGCGAATGGTGGACGCCGTCACGCCCAGAGCCTCAGCAAGCTCCGGTACAGTAACCGATCCGGCCTGCTGCACCATCGACACGATCGCGTTGAGCCTATCTTCCGCAAGCATCGCTTACTCCTCCTCGGGGTACACGACTCCCCAATCGGCGCGGAGCTTGGTCATAAGTTCCATAACATCAGAAGCATAATCCAGCAGCTCGCGCTTGGAGTCGTCACCGGCAACGGCCTTCTCAAGATCGGCCATCTCATAGCAAAGGGCGTAAGCCTCGGTTCCGGCGTGGACCTCCTCGCGGTGGCCGTCCGCAGTCCACACGATGGTCGCGTGATCGGCACGCGGATACTCGTTGACCTCGATATAGCACTTGTCAAAGCTGATGACCGAGCGCTTGGGCTGCTTGGAGTGGAGCGTAAGGCTCACGACGCCCAGCTGCTGCTCGGCATTTCGGCAGACGATGCCACCCGCGACGTCAACGCCAGTCTCGCAGGTGTTGCCCAGCGAAACGACCTCAGCGGGCTGGCTCGCCATAAAGAGGCGCATGACGGACAGGGCATAGACGCCAATGTCGAGCATGGCACCGCCAGCAAGGTTGCGATTGTAAAAGCGGTTGGTCAGGTCGCCGTACTCCTTATAGCTGCCAAAGTTGAGTTGGGCGAGGTTCATGCGGCCAAACTCACCGGCATCCATGCGGCGGCGCAGCTCCTGATACAAGGGCATGTGGAGCACCGTAGTCGCGTCCATGAGGACCACATTATGCTCGTCGGCAATGGCACGCGCCTCGTCGAGCTCGGCGGAGTTGAGGGTAATGGCCTTCTCACAGAGAACGTGCTTGCTAGCTGCCAGGGCCGTACGCAGATAGGTGATATGCGTGTTGTGCGGCGTGGTGATATAGACTGCGTCAATGTTCGGATCGGCGTAGAGATCCTCGGCCGTTTCATAGACCTTCTCGATACCGTACTGCTCGGCAAAGGCCTGAGCCTTGGACAGCGTGCGGTTGGCGACGCCCGAAAGCTTGCGGCCGGCAAGGGCGAGAGACTGGGCCATCTGGTTGGCGATAACGCCGCACCCGATCACAGCCCAACGAAGCTCGGGAGCCGTAAAGATGTCATCGGGGAACGGCTTGTCCTGGACCGAAGCGAACGCTGCCTTTGCGGCTGCCGCAGCATCGAGCGGAGCCTGTTTGGAATCTGCCATGAGCGCCTCCTGCGTCGTGAAAAGACTTTCATTTCTGACAGCTCTATATTCGCACAAATACGCGTGTATGTGCGTGCTTCTGCGTGTATTACCGCTAAATGGTCAAAATTCAGCAGCAGACGGAGCATATACAAGCATAGTCACGCAATCCTACGCACGCAACTACGCACAAGCACGCACCACCTGATCCCTTGGAGACGGAGGAAAACGGATCATCTCTTACGCGGAAAGCTGTGATGATCCGTTAGGGACGGAGGAAAACGGATCAGTTGAGGCGTCGCACCAGCCAGCAGTTGCCCTTTTAACCGTTGCCTCACCGAGTCCGCAACAACGCACAAGCTGACCGCCTGTCACGCCAGCCTTTCGTGCGCGCAACCACTCATTTAAGCCTGTCCCCAATGAGTAGGGATAAAAAAGGCCCGGGTGCCGTGGGGCATCCGGGCCTTTGCTAGCAACTTGATGTTGCGGGCAGCTTAGAACTTGTGGCCGCACTTCTTGCAGACGCGCAGCTTGTTCTTGCCGTCCTTCTCGTGACCGACGCGGGTAACCTTACCGCACTCGGGGCAGACGAGATTGACGTTGGAGGCGTCGATGGGAGCCTCCTGCGAAACGATGCCGCCCTGCTGGTTGGCAGCGTTGGGCTTGACGGCCTTCTTGACGACCGAAACGCCCTCGACAACGACCTTGTTCTCGGCGGGGAGAGCACGCAGGATAACGCCCTGCTTGCCGCGATCCTTACCAGAGAGAACCTGGACCTTATCGCCCTTCTTGATATACATATATCTCCCCTAACTACAGGGTCTCGGGAGCGAGCGAGACGATCTTCATGTACTTCTTGTCACGAAGCTCGCGAGCGACGGGCCCGAAGATACGGGTACCGACGGGCGAACCATCGTTGTTGATGACAACGCAGGCGTTCTCATCAAAGCGAATGTAGGAGCCATCCTTGCGGCGGATCTCCTTAACGGTGCGAACGACGACGCAACGGACAACGTCCTTCTTCTTGACGTTGGCGCCAGGGGTAGCCTCCTGGACAGCACCGATGAACACATCGCCGATGCCTGCATAACGACGCTTGGAACCGCCAAGCACCTTGATGCAGCGAATCTTGCGAGCGCCGGAGTTGTCGGCGACGTTCAGCATGGTTTGCATCTGAATCATGGTAGATGTTCCTCCGAACTAAGAACCGAAGAGAGGTGCGCAGCCTTTATACGGCCCGTGGTATGCAAGCCAGGCATACGCACATCTTCGGAAACGTACAAGTCGTAAGAGCGACTGCTTATTTAGCGCGCTCGACGACCTCGATGAGGCGCCAACGCTTCATCTTGGACATAGGACGGGTCTCCATAACGCGGACGGTATCGCCCACGCCAGCCGTGCACTCCTCGTCGTGAGCGTGCAGCTTCTTGGAGCTGGTCATCATCTTGCCGTACTTGGGGTGACGCTTGCGCTCGGTGATGGTGACAACAATGGTCTTGGCACCGGAGACGGAGGTAACGACACCCGTACGGACCTTACGCGAGTTACGCGAATCAGTCATGTTCTCTCCTTAGGTCCTACTCGGCGACAGCGGACTTCTCCGCTGCGATCTCGCGGGCGCGCTGCTCCGTGAGGACGCGAGCAATGTCCTTCTTCACGGTGTTGACGCGAGCGGTGTTGTCCAGCTGGCTGGTGGCCATCTGGAAACGAAGGTTAAAGAGCTCGGCGCGCATTTCCTTCAGCTTCTCAACGAGCTGAGCGTCCGAGAGCTCACGAATCTCTGCGGGCTTCATTAGTTCTCCTCCTTGGCGGCGGCGGCGTCCTCAGCAGCCCACTTGGCCTCGAGAGCGGCCTCCTCAGCCATCTCCTTCTCGATGCGCTGCTCAGCGTTCTTGGCAGCAACAATCTTGGTCTTGATGGGAAGCTTGTGCTGTGCAAGACGCAGAGCCTCGCGAGCGACCTCCTCGGGCACGCCCTTGACCTCGAACATGATGCGGCCGGGCTTGACGACAGCCACCCACTCCTCGGGGTTACCCTTACCAGAACCCATGCGAGTCTCGGCAGGCTTCTTGGTGATGGGCTTATCGGGGAAGATCGTGATGTAGACACGACCGCCACGCTTCATGTAGCGGGTCATGGCAATACGAGCAGCCTCGATCTGACGGTTGGTGATCCAATGGGCCTCGAGAGCCTGGATACCAAACTCGCCGAAATGCAGCTCGGTATTACCCTTGGCCTGGCCCTTCATGGAGCCACGCTGCACCTTGCGGTGAAGAATACGCTTAGGGGCAAGCACTACTGACCCCTCCTCTCGGAGTTACGACGACGAGGACGGGAAGAGCCCTCGAGTGCAGGGTTGGGAACAGGCTGGCCCGGGAGCTTCTCGCCCAGGTAGATCCAGACCTTCACGCCGCAAGCGCCCATGGTGGTGCTGGCGACAGCCGTACCGTAGTCGATCTTGGCACGGAGGGTGTGCAGAGGCACGCGACCCTCGCGGTACCACTCACGACGGCCCATCTCGGCACCGCCGAGACGACCGGAGCACTGGATACGGATGCCCTTAGCGCCGGCCTTGCGGGCGGACTGGACAGCCTTGCGCATAGCGCGACGGAAGGCAACGCGGCCCTCAAGCTGCTCGGCGATAGACTGAGCAACGAGGTTGGCGTCGAGCTCGGGGCGCTTGATCTCGACAACGTCGACGGAGAGCTGGCCCTTGGAGACGCCAGCGACCTTCTCGAGCTCGGTGCGGAGGGTATCGATCTCGGCACCCTTCTTACCGATGACAACGCCGGGGCGAGCGGTGAGGATGATGACCTTCACCTTGTCGCCAGCGCGCTCGATCTCGACGCGGGAGACAGCTGCGCGGGAAAGACGCTTCTCGAGGTACTTGCGGATCTCGAGATCGTTACCGAGGGTCTTAGCGTAATCCTTCTCTGCGAACCAGCGGGAGCGCCAGTTCTCGGTGATGCCAAGACGGAAGCCGGTGGGGTAGACTTTCTGACCCATACAGCTTTACGCCTCCTTTCGAGGAGCAACGACGACGGTGATGTGGGAAGTACGCTTCAGAATGCGAGAAGCGGAACCCTTGGCGCGGGGACGGATGCGCTTAAGCGTCGGACCCTCGTCAACATAGGCAGCGGCGACAACCAGGTTGTCGGCACGCAGACCGTTGTTGTTCTCGGCGTTCGCAACGGCGGAACGGAGAACCTTCTCGACATCCACGGCGACGGCGCGGTCGCAGAAGTGGAGGATGTCGAAGGCCTGAGCGACAGGCTTGCGGCGGATCAGATCGACCACCAGGCGGGCCTTGCTGGGGGAAACACGCACGTACTTAGCGACGGCGCGAACCTCGGTGGCCTCAGTTTCAATAGACTTAGTTGCCATTTACGGTTAACCCCCTATTTGGCCTTGTGGCCACGGAACGTACGAGTCGGCGCGAACTCGCCGAGCTTGTGACCAACCATGGACTCGGTAACATACACGGGCACATGCTTGCGGCCGTCGTGGACGGCGATGGTGTGACCAACCATCTCGGGGAAGATGGTGGACGCGCGGGACCAGGTCTTCACGACGTCCTTCTTGCCAGCCTCGTTCATCGCGGTGATACGCGAGAGAAGGCGAGTCTCCACGAACGGGCCCTTTTTGAGACTTCTGCTCATAAGTGCTTTCTCCTAAAACTCGGTATCCGAAATTACTTCTTACGGCGACGAATGATGTGCTGGTTCGAGACCTTCTTCTTCTTGCGCGTACGAAGGCCCTTCGTCGGCTTACCCCAGGGGGTAACAGAGGGACGACCAGAGGTGTGGTTCTTGCCCTCGCCACCGCCGTGCGGGTGGTCGACAGGGTTCATGACGGTACCGCGGACGGTCGGGCGCACGTTCATGTGACGCTTACGGCCGGCCTTGCCGATGACGATGTTGGCGTGATCGGCGTTGCCGACCTCACCGACGGTGGCGCGGCAGGTAACGAGGATGCGGCGCATCTCGGAGGAAGGCATACGGACGATAGCGTACTTACCCTCCTTACCCATCAGCTGGCAGGAGTTACCGGCGGAACGGGCGATAGCGGCGCCCTTACCCGGCTGGAACTCGACAGCGTGGATGAGCGTACCGACGGGGATGTCGGCGAGGGGCAGAGCGTTGCCCGGCTTGATGTCGGCGTCAGAACCGGACATGATGGTCTGACCGACCTCGAGGCCCTTGGGGGCCAGGATGTAGCGCTTCTCACCGTCAGCGTAGTGCAGCAGAGCGATGCGAGCGGAACGGTTCGGATCGTACTCGATCGTGGCAACCTTGGCGGGCACGCCGTCCTTGTTGCGCTTGAAGTCGATCACGCGGTAACGACGCTTCACGCCGCCGCCCTGGTGGCGGGTGGTGATGCGGCCGTTGTTGTTACGACCGGCCTTCTTGGGCAGGGGCTCGAGAAGAGACTTCTCGGGCTTGGTGCAGGTGATCTCGGAGAAATCGGAGATCGTCTGCCAACGCCTACCAGCGGAGGTCGGCTTAAGGTGCTTTACAGCCATTACAATCCCTTTCAATAGGAATCCGTTAGCCATCGCAGACAGGGATTCGAGGTTCTGCCTCGGGTGCGATGACACCGGACGTATACACGGTTCCGGGCGTGTCCATTTTATACGCCCGGAACCTTGAGCTCTCGCCTCCCCTATTTGGGAGGCATGAGCTCACTCAACAGCAGCGAGTCTTAGGCCTGGTTGCCAAAGACCTCGATGGTGTCGCCCTCGGCCAGCGTGACGATGGCCTTCTTCCAAGAACGGGTCTTGCCGGCGACATAGCGCACGCGCTTGGTCTTGGGCTTGACCGTCAGGGTGTTCACGCGAACGACCTTGACGCCGAAGATCTCCTCGACAGCGTCCTTGATCTGATACTTGTTAGCATCCTTGGCGACCTCGAACGTGTACTTGTTCAGCTCCATGCCGGAGAAGGAACGCTCGGACACGATCGGACGGATGATGATCTCGTGGGCGGTCATTTATGCAAGCACCTCCCCAAAGTGAGCGGCGATGTCGGCGGGCATCAGCACAGCGTTGTTGTTGACGAGATCGTAGGTGTTGGCCTCGTCAGCGGTGATGATGAACGTCTTGGGAATGTTGCGGAACGACAGGTAGGCGTTGACGTCCTCATCGCGAACGATGATGGTCAGACGCTTGCCCTCAAGGCCGAGAGCCTTGAGCATGGCGACGGCAGCCTTGGTGGAAGGCTTCTCGAAGCCGTAGTCGTCGACGAGCACGAGCTCGCCATCGGCCAGCTTGGCGGACAGCGCGGAGCGCATAGCCAGCTTGACCTCCTTGTTGTTCATACGCTTAGCGTAGGAACGGGGCTTGGGGGCGAAGACGACGCCACCGTGACGCCACTGGGCAGCACGGATGGAACCCTGGCGGGCACGGCCGGTGCCCTTCTGACGCCAAGGCTTCTTGCCGCCACCGGAAACCTCAGAGCGGCCCTTAGCAGACTGGGTGCCCTGACGCCAAGAGGCCATCTGGCACTTGACGATGTGGTGCATAACGTGGATGTTCGGCTCGATGCCGTACACCTCAGCGGCGAGCTCGGCCTCGGCGACCTTCTTGCCCTCGCTGTTCTTTACTTCAAACTTTGCCATTTAAGTGTTCTCCTTGGTATGACGCTGGGCTAAATGGGCTGGGCCCTTAGGCCATACGGATGGCGACGAGACCATTCTTGGCACCCGGGACAGCGCCCTTGACCAAGATGAGGTTCTGCTCGGCATCGATGCGGACAACGGAAAGGTTCTTGACGGTAACGCGCTCGTTACCCATGTGACCGGCCATCTTGACGCCCTTGAGGACGCGCGCAGGATAGGCGCACTGACCGATAGAACCGGGGTGACGCTGGAAGTGAGAACCATGCGTCATAGGACCGCGGCGCTGACCCCAGCGCTTGATGCGACCCTGGAAGCCCTTACCCTTGGAGGTACCGATGACGTCGACCTTCTCGACATCAGCGAAATCAGCGACGGTGACGACCTCGCCGACCTTGTGCTCCTCGCCGTTCTCGACGCGAACCTCACGAAGGAAGCGGACAGGCTCGACGCCAGCCTTGGCGAAGTGACCAGCCATGGGCTTGTTCACGTTCTTGGCCTTGATGTCGCCGAAACCGATCTGGACGGCGTCATAGCCGTCGGTTGCCTGAGTTTTAACCTGCGAGACAGCGCAGGGGCCAGCCTGGATGACCGTGACGGGAACGACGTTGTCGTCCTCGTCCCAAACCTGGGTCATGCCAATCTTGCGGCCGAGAATCATGCTGATCAAGATATGATCCCAACTCTCGCGTGGTCTTGGGACAATGCGTACACCACCGAGCGTACGCCCCTAGAGGACCACTACTTACACGACGTGCTCCCCAGCCTTGTATTTCGCCCGGACTACCTGACAACCCTATTAAGCAGGCATTTTGTCCAGCCAGAATACTCCCCTGGTTTCACACAGCTGTTTAGTATACACGGCTGCGGGCGTATCCATCGAGATTCATATTTCACTCACATTGTTTACGCAGGTAAAGTGCGTGGATGGCTCCTGGGCACGGCGGAGGGCCGGAGAAATATATTAAGGTCCCTGCTCTACAGTCCTGCGCAAGACGGAGAGCACATTAAGTGCTCTCCTTTGCGTGCGGAACTCGCGATGACCTTAATATATTTCTCCGGCCCTCCGCCGTGCTCGGGAGACGACACGTTGATGTCTGCTTAACTCTGCTCGCTCAGCTAATTACTTTGTTGAGGATCGATGATTTGCTGCAAGATGAACTTGGATTGGGGCGCGTCGCCTTCTTCTCCCGACTTTGCCTCATCAAAATCGAAGATCATGATGGCGCAGTTGGGGAGTTTTGTTGGGAGCTCGAAGCCCTCTGGGGCTGCAGCCTTGATGAATTGGCGGCTGGCGCTTCCATGGCTTACTGCTAGGAGGGTTTCGATGCCCCCGGCGCCCATGAGATTGGTGAGGGTGCCTACCATGCGCTCCTGCAGGGCATGGCTTCCTTCTCCGCCAAATGGGATCAGGTCCTCGCCGGGGTCCCAGACGTCGGTGGGTAGGGCGTCGTGGGGGCCCTCTTCGAAGGTGCCGTAGCAGCGCTCGATAATGCCTTCGCAGGGCTCAACGTCAGCGTCCGGGCCAAAGAGTTCGGTTGCGACGAGCTGAGCTGTGTCCATGGCTCGGCCTAAGGGCGAAGAGACCACTTTGTCGGGAACGACGTTGTGGGCTTTGAGCCACGCGGCTGCCATCCCGGCTTGCTGACGGCCCAGGTCGGTCAGCGGTGAATCGCAGCGGCCCTGGACCAGCTTTTTGACGTTGAACTCCGTCTGACCGTGGCGGAGTAGATACAGCTTCTTCATGCTCTCCCCTTCTACACCAGTTGCTTTATCGGCGCGGCCCTACTCGTGGGTATGGCCGACATAGTCCTCGTCGATCGTAATCTTGGCAATCGACTTGGGATATTCCGATTCGACCCGTTGTGCCAGCGTGTGCTTTAGATCCTCGGCGCTCATCGCCAAATCCGAGGGTCGCACGCAGTCAAAAATCACATTGGTGTGCGTGGGGCCCGGTACGCAACGCAAGTCGTGGATCGAGAGGCGGCTATCAATCTCTTGAGCCATAGCGTTGATGCGCAGACGCATGCTCGCCACCTTTGGATCGTCGGTCACGATGGGATCGTAATGGAGCGTGACGATCATGCCGTCTTCGACCCTAAACGACTGCTCGATGTTATCGAGCGTGTCGTGACTTTCCAGCGGGCTGGCCTCAGCCGCCATCTCGGCGTGGGCACTTGCGAACTTTCTGCCTGGGCCGTAGTCGTGAACCATAAGGTCGTGGACGCCCAAAACGCCGGGGTAGCTCATGATCTTGTCTCGGATATGTTTGACCAGCTTGGGATCGGGCGCCTGGCCCAAAAGCGGGCTCACCGTATCCTGGATGAGCTCAAAACCGCTCCAGCCGATATAGGCGCCAACGGCAAGGCCGACCCATGCGTCAAGATTGATATGCGTCACCTGGGAAACAATCGCGCACGCCAGCACGGCGCCCGTGGCTAGGACATCGTTTTTGGAATCCTGAGCGGTCGCATGCAACGTCTCGGACTCAATGCGGTCACCGAGCTTTTGGTTGAGGGCCGCCATCCACAGCTTTACAACCATCGAAAGTGCCAGGACTGCCACCAGGGCAAGCGAGAACTCGACAGGCTCCGGGTTGACGATACGCTCCACCGAGGACTTCACCAGTTCGATGCCAATAAGCAGCACGAGCGCCGCCACAACCAGACCCGAGAGATACTCGTAGCGGCCATGGCCGTAAGGATGCTCGGGATCCGCCGGCTTGCTCGCCAGCTTAAAGCCCAGCACGCTCACGATATTCGAGCTGGCATCGGACAGGTTGTTCATGGCATCCGCCACAATCGAAACCGATCCCGACAGCACACCAATTGCGCCCTTCGCAGCACAAAGCGCAACATTAGCGAGAATACACACCATGCCCGTCAACGTGCCCACGCGCGCACGGTCGCCCTGCGCGCGCTTAACAATCCACTCGACCATCTACATCCGCCCCCACGGTACTGCCTATATATCTATTGCTCAAACGGATTGTAGTGTAGCCACTTTGTCCTTCAGATACAAAAAGGCCGCAACCCACACGGGCCACGGCCTTGGAATATGACAAAGGAATCGTCCTTTTGTCACACAGGTTTATGCGCTTGCTTCAGCAGCGCTCGCCACTGTTTCGGGCGAATCGGCTTCGTCTTCTGCCACCTGCCCCTTCGTCGGTACCACGCCAAAGCAGTAGCTCAGCGCCGCAGACACCGCAAATGCCACACCGCCGGCAGCGCAGCACCACAGCAGGTTCGAGATGCCGCCCGTGGCAAAGCCAATGACCATGAGGACATTCGTCATGCCGATGGTATAGGCCGTAACGTGGCCCACGGCCGCAACAAGGCCTCCAACGGCGCCGCCAATGGCCATGCACGTCAGGCACCTGCCATATTTAAAGCCGCAACCGTACAGCGCCGGCTCGCTTACGCCGCCAAGAACACCCGAGATTGAATAGCCCAGCATGAGCGCCTTCTCGTCCTTATCCGCAACGCGGAGCGACGCGCCAAAAGGCATGCCCCAAACGGCGAACGTTGCCATCGTCGCGGCGATCAGGATGCACGAATCCGTTCCCACACTCATAAACTGCGCATAGGCGAGCGATAGGACAACGTTGCTGACGCCGGCGATCTTAAGGAACTCCCAGCCCGCAGCAAGCCCCATGAGCGTGAGCAGCGACACGATGCCACCGGAATTGCCAAGCATAAACATAAGCTGGCCCAACAGCATGCCCAGATAGCTACCCGCCGGCGCCGTAATGCACAGCGAAACCGGAACCATGACAAGCATGGTTGCAAACGGAACGAACGAAAACGCCACGGCCTTAGGGATAACGCGCTGAAAGAAACACTCCACTCGCCATAGCACGGGCACCGAGATGAGAACCGGAATAACAGTCGTCGTGTAATCGTTGACCGGCGCGGGAAGCAGACCATACACGGAAGTCATCGCTGCCCCCGTCGTCGATGCGGCATCGACGAGCTTAAGCAGGTCGGGCGCAATCAATACGCCGCCCAACATCATGCCCAACTGCTCCGAGCAACCGAGCTGGCGGGCGGCCGCCCAACCAAGATAAATGGGCAAAAAGTAGTAGCCGGCGTTGTAGAGCCAACTGTAGAACAGGCGATAGATTTCGGAATCGGCAGACCACAGCCCCAGCATGCCTTCGCCCATAATGACGGCGACGGTGCGGAACAACGCCGCGCAAACAATAAAGAGCAGCGCCGACATCATGCTTTTGGACAGATAGTCCACCACGGCCATGGCGTTTGATGAAACCGTCGTTGTAAACGAGGTGTTAGAACCTTGTGACATGGAACGCCTTTCCCAATGTGACATGCGGGCTGACCCTTTGTCACATCGTGCGGTAATGACCGATTGCGCGGTACTTTTCGTAGCGGAGGTTTGTGAGGGTCACGTCGTCGAGCTGCCCAAGCGTATCGAAGGCGCCGAATGCCGAGGACATGACCGCACCGGCGATCTCCTCATGCGACAGGCCCTTATCGTCAACAATGCCGTCGATGATGCCGAGCGCCAGTAGATCGGGGGCCGTGAGCTTCAGCGCCTCGGCGGCCTCATTCGCGCGCTCGGTATCCTTCCACAGGATCGACGCACAGGCCTCGGGACTTACGGCCGAATAGGCCGAACTCGAGAGCATCAGGATGCGGTCGGCCACGGACAACGCCAGCGCGCCACCAGAGCCGCCCTCGCCTGTCACCACCGAGACAATCGGCGTCTTAAGGCCGCTCATCTCCATGAGATTCTGGGCAATCGCCTCGCCCTGGCCGCGCTCCTCGGCACCGATGCCGCAAAACGCACCCGAAGTATCGACCAGGCACAGAACCGGTCGGCCAAACTTTTCGGCCTGGCGCATAAGGCGACGCGCTTTGCGGTAACCCTCGGGATGCGCCATGCCAAAGTTGCGGCGCATGCGCTCTTTGGTCGTGGTGCCGCGCTCGATGGCGATAACCGTCACGGGACGTCCGTCTTTCCAGCCAATGCCAGCCACCACAGCGGCGTCGTCGCCAAAGTAACGGTCGCCGTGCAGCTGCACAAATCCATCCAAGCCCAGCAAGATCATCTCGCCCGCCGTGGCACGATCTGCCGAGCGGGTCTGCTTGACAATCTCGATCGCGGTTTTTGGTACCGCCGAGCGCTTAAACAAGTGTCCCAGCTTTTTGCCGCGGCGACCCGCATGCACGATCTCATGCGGTGCCCCCAGGCCGGGCGCGTGCCCTTCGTGCAGCGCCAGCAGCTCGCCTACCGTGAGCGCAATCTCGCCACGCGGAACAACGGCATCGCAAAAGCCGTGCTCCAGCAAAAACTCGGAGCGCTGGAATCCCTTGGGCAGGCGCTTGTGCATGTTCTGCTCGATCACGCGCGGGCCGGCAAATGCCGTCAGGGCATCGGGTTCGGCCAGGATAATGTCGCCCTCCATGGCAAAGCTCGCGGTTACGCCTCCGGTCGTGGGGTCGGTGAGCACCGTGATATACAGGCCGCCCGCCTCGCTGTGGCGCCTAACCGCCGCAGAAATCTTGGCCATCTGCATGAGCGATGTCACGCCCTCTTGCATGCGCGCACCGCCCGAAACGGTAAAGCCGACAACTGGCAATCCCAGTTCGGTCGCACGCTCAAATGTGCGACAGATCTTCTCACCCACCACGGAGCCCATCGAGCCCATCATAAAGTTGGCGTCCATAAAGAAGAGCGCCGTATCGCATCCGCAGATTTTGCCCCTGCCGCACACAACGGCATCGCGTTCGCCCGAACGCTCGCCCGCGCTCTTAAGCTTGTCGGCATAGCCGGGAAACGAGAGGAAGTCCTCCGACGCCAGACTGGCATCCCATTCCTCAAACGTGCCCTCGTCAACCGTCATGCGCATGCGCGCGCGACCGCTCACGCGAAAGTGTTTGCCGCAACGAGGGCAGACCTCGAGGTTGTCGTGCAGGCGTGCCTCATCGATCACACGGCGGCACTCCGGGCACTTGATAAACACGTGGCGCGCGGGAAACTCGGCGCACGACTCGGTCATCGGCCCCTCGAGGACGTTGACCGTCTTCGCTTTTCTATTCATCAGCATAGAGATGCCCCATCAGATCGGTGTGGTACATACCCGACAAGAACTCGTCGTTTGCCAGCACGTCGAGCTGAAGCTCGCTGTTTTCGCTCACGCCCTCAATCACGAGCTCGCCCAGGGCCGAGCGCATCTTGCGAATGGCGCCGTCACGCGTGGGCGCACACACGATGAGCTTGCCGAGCATGGAGTCGTAGTACGGCGGAACTTTCGCACCGGTAAACATGGCGGAATCCCAGCGCACGCGCGGGCCACCCGGCACACGCAACGCGGTGACCGTTCCGCACGACGGCAGAAAGTCCGGCGTTTCGGCATTGATGCGGCACTCCATGGCGTGGTTGCGCACCGGCATGTCCTCCTGCTCAAAGGGCAGAGGCTGGCCGGCTGCCACGCGCAGCTGCCACTTGACCAAGTCGGTATCGGTTACAAACTCTGTAACCGGATGCTCCACCTGCAAGCGCGTGTTCATTTCCATAAAGTAGAAATTGCCGTCGTCCGAATACAGGAACTCAATGGTGCCAGCGCCCTCATAGCCAACGGCACGAGCCAGGTCGCGCGCGGCCTTGTGCATGCGCGCGCGAATATCATCGCGTCCGTCGAGGCACGGCGCGGGACTCTCCTCAATCAGCTTTTGGTTGCGGCGCTGCACCGAGCACTCGCGCTCGCCGAGCGAAAACACATGGCCCTGCTTATCGGCCATAATCTGCACCTCAACGTGATGCGCCGGCGCGACGAACTTCTCCATGTAGCACTCGCCGTCGCCAAAAACGACCTCGCCCTCGGCACGCGCCTCGATGAACGCCTTTGCCGCATCTTCCACGCGCTCGACCTTGCGAATGCCGCGGCCGCCACCGCCTGCGCGCGCCTTGATGAGCACGGGGCAGCCGATGCGCTCAGCCTCGGCCGTCGCCTCCTTGGGGCTTTTGAGCAAATCGCAGCCCGGAACGATGGGCACGCCCGCCGCGGCAGCCGTTCGGCGTGCGGCGTCCTTGTCGCCCATGCTGTCGATGACCTCGGCCGAGGGACCAACAAACGCCAGACCGTACTTGTCGCAGTCGCGCACGAAGCTCGCCTTCTCGGAGAAAAAGCCATAGCCGGGATGAATTGCCTTAGCTCCCGACTTCACGGCACAGGTGAGCACGGCATCGTCGTTGAGGTAGCTCTCGGCAAGACGCGGGCCGCCGATGCAATACGCCTCGTCGGCAAGCTGCACGTGCAGCGCGTCCGCATCGGCCGTGGAATAAACGGCGACGGTCTTGATGCCCATATCGCGGCACGCGCGGATAACACGGACCGCGACTTCGCCGCGGTTGGCGATGAGCACTTTGTCGAACATGAAGCCTTCCTTACCTTTCGTGCATGAGTGCAAAAGACATATCGGCGCGGCAGCAAACCTCACCGTTGACGCTCGCGGTACCCGTCGCAAAGCGGAACGGCCCGCGCGCACGCGTGATGGAGCACACCAGATCCACCGTGTCGCCCGGGCGCACCGGACGCTTAAAGCGCACCTTGTCCAGACTCGTGTAGAACGGCGTCGCGCCGCGCGCCTCCTCATCGCCCATCAGCAGCACGCAGCAGTTCTGGGCGAGCATCTCGCACTGAATCACGCCGGGGACGACCGGGTTTCCCGGAAAATGCCCCTGCAAAAAGTACTCGTCGCCCGTAATCGTGATCTTGCCGTGGGCCTCGTCGCCCACCAGCTCGGCTTCGCCGAGCAAAAGCATCGGCTCGCGATGCGGCAACAGCTTCTTGAGCTCTTCTTTGTTCATGGATATCACCTATCCGATCCTCATGAGGCAGCTGCCAAACTCCACGAGGTCGCCGTCGGCCACGCAGATCTCGAGCACCTCGCCGTCTGCCTCGGCCGTCACCTCGTTGAGAACCTTCATGGCCTCGATGATGCAGAGGGTCTCGCCGGCCTTGACCTTGGAGCCCACGTGCACAAACGGCTCGTCGCCCGGCGCCGGGGCAGCATAGAAAACGCCGACCATGGGGGCGGTCACCTCGGTGCCCTTGGGCTCCGACGCGGCGGCAGGTGCCTGCGCGGCGGGCTCCGGTGCGGCAGGCGCGACTGCGGGAGCTGCTACTGGAGCGGCCATGGCGCTCGGCATAGGCATGGGCACAGCAACCGGCTGCGCGGCGCTCGCGCGCTCAAGTTCGACCGCGGTGCCATCGGGCTCCTCAACGCGTACGCGCGTGAGTCCGCGGTCCTCCATAACATCGGCTATCTCGGCAAGTCTTTTGGAATCCATGCTCTAGCTCCTCGTATATCTACGCAGCGCGATGGCGGCGTTGTGCCCGCCAAAGCCCAGGTTGGTCGAAAGCGCCCAGGTAAGGTCGGCGCGAACCGCGCGATTGGGCGTGTAGTCAAGATCGCAGGCGGGATCGGGCGTATGGTAGTTAATGGTCGGCGGCACCACACCCTGCTCGAGCGCCATGGCGCAGACCATGACCTCAATGGCCCCCGTGGCACCGATCATGTGCCCCGTCATCGACTTGGTCGACGAGACATGTGCGGCGCGTGCCGCATCCTCGCCGAGCGCACGTTTAATGCCCGCCGTCTCGGACGAATCGTTGAGCTTGGTCGAGGTGCCGTGGGCATTGATGTAGAGGCCCTCGGAAGGCTTGACGTCGCCCTCGGCCACCGCCAGCGATATCGCACGGGCAATGCCGGCAGCCTCGGGATCGGGGCTCGTAATGTGATAGGCATCATCGGTGTTGCCGTAGCCCACGACCTCGGCATAAATGTGCGCACCGCGCGCCTGCGCATGTTCCATGCTCTCGAGTACCAGCACGCAGGCGCCCTCGCCCATCACAAAGCCGTCGCGATCTGCATCGAACGGGCGGCAAGCCGTCGCAGGATCGGGGTTGGTGGTCAATGCGCGGCAGGACGTAAAGCCCGCAACGGCATCGGGGATAATGGCCGCCTCGGCGCCGCCCGCGAGGATCGCGTCGGCATAGCCGTGCTTGATGGCGCGGAACGCCTCGCCCACCGCATGGGCCGAGGTTGCGCACGCGGTCACCACGGGCAGGGTCGGGCCCTTCGCCTTGTGGCGGATTGCGATATTGCCCGAAGCCATATTGGGGATCATCATCGCGATCATATAGGGCGATGCGCGGCGAGGCCCTCGATCGGCGATCGTGTGGACGTTGTCGACGAGCGTCTGCATGCCGCCCACGCCCGACCCCACGTAGACGCCCAGGCGCTCGCGATCGATGGAGCCTTCGACATCAAAGCCCGCATCGTGCATTGCCTCGTCCGAAGCCGCCATCGCAAACTGAACGCAGGGGTCGAGATGCTTGGCGTCACGCTTGCCAAAGTACTCGTTGCCGTCAAAGCCCTTGACCTCGGCCGCCACCTTAACGGCGAACGCATCGGTATCGAAGTGCGTGATCGGGCCGATGCCGCATGTACCGGCGCACATGGCCGCCCAGGTGGCAAGCGCGGTGTTGCCGAGCGGCGATACGGCACCGATGCCGGTGATTGCAACTCTCTGTTCCATCATGGTCTCCTCATCCAAGCCGTTCTTCGGCCCTAGTTTCTACATCGCCATTCCGCCGTCAACGCGTACGACCTCGCCCGCAATGTAGGCAGCCGCATCGCTCGCCAAAAAGCGCACCACGCCGGCCACTTCCTCGGGGCGCGCCATGCGCTTTAGGGGAATCTGCTCCTCGGTTGCCGCGCGAACCTTCTCCGAGAGCTTTGCCGTCATATCCGTCTCGACAAACCCGGGGGCGACCGCGTTCACTCGTACGCCGCGGGGCGCAAGCTCGCGCGCCACCGCCTTGGTCAGGCCAATTACGCCCGCCTTGGAGGCAGCGTAGTTGGCTTGCCCGGCATTGCCCATCAGGCCCACGACCGAGCTCATGTTGACGACGCAACCGCCGCGCTGGCGCATAAAGGTCTTGGTGAGCGCGCGCGTCATATTGAATGTTCCCTTGAGATTGACATCGAGCACGCGGTCGAAGGCATCGTCGCCCATACGCATGAGCAGGCCATCGCGCGTGATGCCGGCGTTGTTGACGAGCGCCCAAATGGAGCCAAAGTCGTTGAGGACCGCCTCCACGCACGTGTTGACGGCGGCGGGGTCGGCCACGTCGCATTGATATGCGCGTGCCGCGGCGCCAGCCGCCTCGCAGGCCTCGCACGTCTCGCGAGCCGCATCGACGCTACCGGCATAGACGACGGCGATATCAAAGCCGTCCTCCGCCAGACCGACTGCGCAGGCGCGGCCGATACCGCGTGAGCCGCCCGTGACCAGCGCCACGCGACGTGAGTCGTTGCGCTCGAGCGTGCCGTTATTCAAGTTGCCCATGTCATTCCTTTCGGGTTACAGCCCTGTGGACTATGCGAGCTCGTTGGCAATAGCTGCGACCTGCTCGGCCGTTTCGCACGAATACACGCGAACGTCGCTCAGCGTACGCTTGACCAGGCCCGACAGCGTTTTGCCAGGGCCGACCTCAATAAACGTGTCGATGCCCTGATCCTGCAGAGTATGCAGCGTGTCGACCCAGCGAACGGCATGGCTCACCTGGTTGCCCAGGATATCCGATGCCGCTCGCGGGTCCGCCGGATAGGGTGCCGCCGTCATGTTTGCCATGACCGGAATCAGCAGCGGAGACGGCGCGTGGCCGTCTTGGATATACGTCGCCAGCCCCTCAGTCGCCTCGGCCATATAGGGGCTATGAAATGCACCCGACACCGCGACTTTCATAGCGCGGCCGCCAGCCTCTTTTACTAGGACGTCGAGCTCCTGCAACGCCTCGGGCGCTCCGGCCACAACCGTCTGCTGGGGACTGTTGTAGTTGACCGGCCAGCAGTCCTCGCCGGCCTGTTTTGCCAAACCCTCGACCTGCGCCGCATCGAGTTTGATGACGGCTCGCATGCCACCGGGGTGACGCTCGGCCGCCGTGGCCATCAATGCCGCGCGCTCACACACGAGCTCAAAACCCGCTCGCGTATCGAATGCCCCCGCAAAGGTGAGTGCTGCGACCTCGCCCAGCGAGAATCCCGCACAGGCGGCAGGCGCCACGCCGCGCTCGCGCAGGGCGGCAGCCGCTGCCAGGTCGTGAACGAACACGCAAGGCTGCGTGTTCTCGGTCTGCGAGAGCTCCTCTTTCGAGGCGCTCCGGCACTGCTTGCTCGTCCCCGGGCGCACCTCGTCGGCAATGGCGAACACCTCGGCAGCCGCCGGCGATGCCTCGATCAGGTCGACGCCCATCGCGGGGTGCTGGGCACCCTGACCGGCAAATAGAAACGCTACGCTACCCATGCGGACGCACCCTTCAGGACATGCTCGGCGCCATCGACCAGATCGTCGACGATTTCGCGTGCGCTCTGGCGTTCGTTGACCATGCCGGCAATCTGTCCGCACAAATACGAACCCTCTTCGTAATTTCCGTCCTTTGCGGCTTTACGAAGCGCGCCCGTGCCCATGGCCCCGAGCTCCTCGGGGCTTGCGCCCGCCGCCTCGTTCTTGGCATACGCGTTGGTGAAGGGGCTCTTGAGGGCGCGAACCGGATGTCCCGTCGAGCGACCGGTCGCACGCGTTGACGTATCGCCTGCCTTGAGCACCAGCTCTTTGTACTGTTCGGATACGGTGCACTCGTTTGCGACCAGAAAGCGTGTTCCCACCTGGACGCCGGTGGCACCGAGCATAAAGGCCGCTGCCACGCCGCGACCATCGGCGATACCGCCGGCTGCCACAACGGGGATATCGACCGCGTCGACAACCTGCGGGACGAGCGCCATCGTCGATGTCTCGCCAATATGTCCACCCGATTCGGTGCCTTCGGCAACCACAGCGGTGGCCCCGCGACGCGCCACGAGACGCGCCAGCGCCACAGAGGCAACAACCGGGATGACCTTGATGCCCGCTTCGTTCCAAGCCTTCATGTACTTGGTGGGATTGCCGGCACCCGTCACGACGACCGGCACCTGCTCGTCGATCACAACCTGTGCGACCTCGTCGGCAAACGGGCTCATAAGCATGACGTTCACGCCAAAGGGCTTATCCGTCTTGGCGCGCAACTCGTGAATCTGATCGCGCAACCAGTTGGCGTCGGCATTCATGGCCGCGATGATTCCCAACCCGCCGGCCTCGGACACGGCCGATGCCAGCGAGGCATCGGCAATCCAGGCCATGCCGCCCTGGAACACGGGCTTTTCGATGCCAAGCAGCCCACAGAGAGGAGTCTTGAGCATCTCTACTTCTCCAATGCCGCCTCGACCGTATCGGCGAACTCGCCGACCGTCTTGGGGTTCTCCTCGGTATCGAGCTGGATGCCAAACTCGTCCTCGACGGCGACGAGGATCTCGACGGTGCCTAGGCTGTCGAGGCCAATCTCCTCGAGTGTGGACTCGGGCTTCATCTCGACGTCGTCAAGGCCAGCGGTCTCGCGGATAACGTCGCAAACGCGCTCGAAGGTCTTCTGATCTGCCATGGTAGTTCTCCTTTGTTTGTGCCCTAGGGGCGTTTTTATTTCCTATGTGCGGCTACTTCCAGCGAAGTAGATAGCCACCTATATCCAGACCGGCGCCAAATCCAACGAGGGCGATGGTGTCGCCCGCGTGCAGCGCGCCGGTATTTGCCAGTCGATCGAGAGCAAGCGGAATGCAGGCGCTCGAGATGTTGCCGGTTTCACGCAACGTTCGGACCACGCGCTCGTCTGGCACGCCGAGACGCTTGACCGCCTGACTCAGGATTCGCTCGTTAGCCTGATGGAATACAAAATGATCGATGTCTTCGACCGAAATGCCCGCATCGCTCGCAAGCGTATGGACCGTGTCGCAGATGGCGTTGACGCCGAACTTGAACACGCGGCGGCCATTCATGGACAGCACGCTCTCCCGATCGTCCACCGTCTTAAATGGCGAGGTACCCGCTAAGCCAGGAACACGCAGTGTCTCAACATCGGGATTGGTTGCAAGCTCGACGGCAAGGGGATTCACCCCGCCGGCCCCAATAACTGCAGCACCCGCGCCATCGCCAAAGAGCACGCACGTGGCACGGTCGGTCCAGTCAAGCGCACGCGTCATCTGCTCGGCGGCAACGACAAGCACATGCTTGGCTCGTCCTCGGGCGATATAGCCCTCGGCGACATCGAGCGCAAAAACAAAGCCAGCACAGGCGGCCGAGACATCGAAGGCGGGACACGTCGCGCCCAGATGCTCGGCAACGGCACATGCCTCGGCGGGAACAAGGTGGTCACCCGTTGTCGTCGAGCAGACGATCAAATCCAGCTGGCTCGAGTCGATTCCGGATACCTGGAGCGCCCGCTCGCTCGCTGCTACGGCAAGGTCGTCGAGTGACTCGATGGTGCAGACGTGGCGGCTCTTGATGCCTGTGCGGGTAAAAATCCACTCATCCGAGGTATCGAGGAACTCGGACAGCTCGTCATTGGAAACACTGCGCTTAGGAAGCGCCGAGCCTGTTCCAAGAATCGTGAAACCCATCACTAACCTCCTTTGAGTTGTTGACGTGTTTACATCGACCAAGAGAGGATAACGCATTTCAGTCGTTGTTGACGTGTTAACATTAAATTGTTCAAATGCGACAAAGGCTTCACATTGTGTCTATCTCTCGACACCATTACGCGATTGCCTTATTACCTTAGGAGGTAGCAGCTGTTATGGATTCTCGTTTAACGGTGGTCGACGTAACCGGATCGACCAACGATGACCTGCTCGAAGCAGGAAAACAGGGAGCGCCGCACGGCACAGGACTTGCCGCCCGGGCTCAGACAGCAGGACGCGGCCGGCGCGGCCACAAGTGGGATTCAACCGCCGGCAACCTATTGCTTTCGATTGTCCTGCGTCCATGCGTTAATCCTGCAAAGTACTCTGGTCTTGCCGCCGTCAGCGGCCTAGCAGTGCTCGAAGCGCTCGAAAAGCAGGGCCTTGCAAGCGAAATAGCCCTCAAGTGGCCCAACGATCTTGTCGCGCGAGGATGCAAGCTCGGCGGCATTCTGGTCGAGGCCGCACGCGATAACGAAGGCAAACCTTTTGCCGTCTGCGGTATTGGCGTCAATGTGAACTATGTGCCTTCGGAGGTTCCCGATGGCGGCCTGCCGGCAATCGGTCTCTCGGACCTCAACGAGAATGTTCCCGCCGTCGATGTGCTACTCAAGGAGGTCTATCACACCGTCGTAAACGCTGTGGACGCGTGGGCAGAGCGTCTCAACGCCATGGAAGAAGACGCCGGACCGCTCGCGCCCGTCCACGGCGAATATATCGGTCATCTCAATTGGATTGGGGATCACGTTATCGCCCGTTCCCCCGCTGGGGACGAGCTGGCACGTGGAATCTTTCAAACGGTCGATGACTTTGGTCGCGCGTGCATCGAGACAGAAGACGACTTGCGATCCTTCCATTTTGAGGAGGCATCGCTGCGCCCCATGGGTAAATAAGACGCCATAGCCACCCATTCGGCCGCATTATCCGGGCCCCCAAGGCCACCGTTCAAAACAAAAGGGCCCCGCTACCGTAACGGCAGCGGGGCCCTTTAAGCTATGAGCGATATCGCTTAGAGCTTGATGTCGATGTCGACGCCAGCGGGGAGGTCGAGACGCATGAGCGAATCAACGGTGCCCGAGGTGGGGTCGAGGATGTCGATGAGACGCTTGTGGGTGCGCATCTCGAACTGCTCACGGGAGTCCTTGTTCACGTGCGGCGAGCGGATAACCGTGTACAGGTTGCGCTCGGTGGGCAGGGGGACAGGACCGGAAACGCGAGCGCCGGTCTTCTGAGCGGTCTCGACGATGAGCTTCGCGGACTGATCGACGACCTCGTGATCATAGCCCTTGAGGCGAATGCGGATCTTCTGGGTAGCCAACTTAAACCTCCAAAGAGTGCGAGAGATGTTCTCGCAGGATTACGTAACAGGGAGCTCGAACTTAGGCGTTCTTGCTCATGACCTCGTCCACGATGGACTTGGGCGCGGGCTCATAAGAGTCGAACTGCATCGTGTAGGATGCACGGCCCTGGGTCTGGGAGCGAAGGTCGGTAGCGTAACCGAACATCTCGCCCAGCGGCACCTTGGCACGGATGAGCTTGCTGTTCTTGCGATCCTCCATGCCCTCGATCTTGCCGCGGCGACCAGAGAGGTTGCCCATGACGTCGCCCATGTACTGCTCGGGGGTCTCGACCTCGACAGCCATGATCGGCTCGAGCAGCTGCGGATCGGACTTCTTGAGGGCGTCCTTGATAGCCATGGAACCGGCGATCTTGAAGGCGGCCTCGGAGGAGTCGACCTCGTGGTAGGAACCGTCGAACAGGGTGACCTTAACGTCGAGGACCGGGAAGCCGGCGATAACACCGGTGTTCAGGGCCTCCTGGATGCCCTTGTCGATGGACGGGATGTACTCCTTGGGCACGACGCCGCCGACGATAGCGTTGACGAACTCGTAGCCGAAGCCCTCCTCCATCTTCTCGAGCTTGATGACGGCGTGGCCGTACTGACCGCGACCGCCGGACTGACGGACGAACTTGCCCTCAGCCTTCTCGACGTCGTGACCAGCGGTCTCGCGGTAGGCAACCTGGGGCTTACCAACGTTAGCGTCAACCTTGAACTCGCGGAGCAGACGGTCGACGATGATCTCCAGGTGCAGCTCGCCCATGCCGGCGATGATGGTCTGGCCGGTCTCGTGGTTGGTGGACACCTGGAAGGTCGGGTCCTCCTCGGCGAGCTTGGTCAGAGCCAGGGACATCTTGTCCTGCTCGGCCTTGGTCTTGGGCTCGATGGCAACGTCGATAACGGGCTTAGCGAACTCGATCTTCTCAAGGACGATTTCCTTGCCCTCGGCGCACAGGGTGTCACCGGTGGTGGAGTTCTTGAAGCCGACGCAAGCGACGATATCGCCGGCGGCAGCGTCGTCACGGTCGATACGCTCGGCGGCGTTCATCTCGAGGATGCGGCCGAGGCGCTCGCGCTGACCGTTGGAAGCGTTGACCACGTAGGAGCCGGACTCGGCACGGCCGGAGTAAACGCGGACGTAGGTGAGCTTACCGACGAACGGGTCGGTCATGATCTTGAAGACCAGGCCGGAGAAAGGCTCGTCGAAGGAAGGATGACGCTGGATCTCCTCGCCGGTGTCCGGATCGGTACCGGTGACGGCCTCGACGTCGAGCGGGCTGGGCAGGTAGTCGACGACAGCGTCGAGCAGCTCCTGAACGCCCTTGTTCTTGTAGGCGGAGCCCACGAAGACGAGGTTGAGCTCGTTGGCAAGAACGCCCTTGCGCAGAGCAGCCTTGAGCTCCTCGACGGTGAAGTCCTCCTCCATGAGGATCTTCTCCATGAGCTCGTCGTCAAAGCTGGCAGCAGCGTCGAGGAGCTCCTCGCGCTTGGTGGCAGCGATGTCGGCGAACTCAGCCGGGATCTCGTCCATCGGCTCGGGGTAGGTCATGCCCTTCTCGTCGGCCTTGAAGTCCCATGCAGTCATGGTGACCAGGTCGATGACGCCCCAGAAGTTGTCCTCGGCGCCCATCGGGACCTGAGCGGCCACGGCGTTAGCGTCGAGACGATCCTTCATGGTCTCGATAGCGTTGAAGAAGTCAGCGCCCACGCGGTCATACTTGTTGATGAAGGCGATGCGGGGGACGTTGAAGGTAGAAGCCTGACGCCAAACAGTCTCAGACTGGGGCTGAACGCCAGCGACGGCGTCGAAGACGGCGACAGCGCCATCGAGGACGCGCAGGCAGCGCTCGACCTCGGCGGTGAAGTCAACGTGGCCCGGGGTGTCGATGATCTGGATGCGGTAATCGGTACCGTCCTTCTTCCAGAAGCAGGTGGTAGCAGCGGAGGTAATGGTTACGCCGCGCTCCTGCTCCTGAACCATCCAGTCCATGGTGGCAGCGCCCTCATGGACCTCACCGATCTTGTGGGTCTTACCGGTGTAGTAAAGAATACGCTCGGTCGTGGTGGTCTTACCGGCATCGATGTGAGCCATGATGCCGATGTTACGGGTATCGGAAAGCTTGTACTTAGGCTTAGCCATGTTAGTTCCTTACCTTAACTTACCAACGATAGTGAGAGAACGCGCGGTTGGCCTCGGCCATCTTGAAGACGTCCTCACGCTTCTTGACGGAAGCGCCCAGGCCGTTGGAAGCGTCGAGGATCTCGTTGGCGAGACGCTCGGCCATGGTCTTCTCCTTGCGAGCGCGGGAGAAGTTGACGATCCAGCGGATACCCAGAGCGGTGGAACGACGGGAGTTAACCTCCATCGGGACCTGATAGGTAGCGCCACCGACACGCTTGGGCTTAACCTCGAGCGTGGGCTTGACGTTGTCCATAGCCTTCTTGAAGGTAGCGAGAGCGTCGCCACCCTCGGACTTCTCGGCAACGATCTCGAAAGCGGTGTAAACGATGCGCTCAGCGGTGGCCTTCTTGCCGTCAAGAAGGACCTTGTTGATGAGCTGAGTCACCAGGCGGTTGTTGTAAACGGCGTCAGGCTGAACCTCACGACGATTAGCTGCTGCACGACGCGGCATGTGAAATCTCCTTAAGTGTCTACCGTGCGGCGCTTAGGCGGCACACGGCGAAAGTATCAAAACGTTATCTGGCTTATTTAGCCTTGGGGCGCTTAGCACCGTACTTGGAACGGGCCTGCATACGGTTCTGGACCGGAGCAGCGTCGTAGGCGCCACGGATGACGTGATAACGGACACCAGGGAGGTCACGGACACGACCGCCGCGAACGAGCACGATGGAGTGCTCCTGCAGGTTGTGGCCCTCACCCGGGATGTAAGCAGTAACTTCGATGCCGTTGACGAGGCGAACACGGGCAACCTTACGAAGAGCCGAGTTCGGCTTCTTGGGGCTCGTGGTGAAGACGCGGGTGCACACGCCGCGCTTCTGGGAGTTGTGCTGCAGAGCAGCGTTCTTGGACTTCTTGGGCACGGAACGACGGCCCTGGCGAACCAGCTGGTTAATAGTAGGCAAAGCGTACTCCTTCTCGAATGATTCCAGCTTTCTGTAAAGTGCAACGGCTTGAATCGAGGGGTCAGCATCCCCCTACGAAACACGCAGTTCGATAGGATACGTGGCGTTAGCTGTGTCGTCAACAGACCACGCCGCCGGGCGTATCCCAAAATTGGCACATTTCCGCAAAGCCTACACAAAAGGAATCCCCTCCTGTGCGCGGGGGCGGATTCCCGGGCCGGGCGGCACAGGGGTTAAGTTTGCTGCTCTACAGTCCTGGCTCGCACGGAGGCCACATTAAGTGGCCTCCGGCTCGTGCGGAACTCGCGACAAACTTAACCCCTGTGCCGCCCGGCCCGGGAATCCGACGTGCTCGTCGGGGCAACGTTACCTGCCAAAAAGGAACAGGTTTATTTTGGTCGGTTTTATCTGCGGAAACGTCGAGCTCCAGCGGTGATCTGCTCTCATCTGTCGCATGGAAATCGGCGGCGTCTTCGGAAGTATATCGCTCGGTCTAACCGTCCATTTAATGCAAAATGGGCCGCCTCCCCTAGTAGGAAGCGGCCCCAAATCTTACGAATAGACGATGGTAAAGGGTTCCGACGTTTCGGCGCCCCCTGTTGAAGTGCAGCGTGTGCCTTCGAGCGTTACTGAAACCACTTGGTCGACATCAATCAACTTCGTTGGCACCCAAATGTTCTCTCCGCTATTGCGTCCCATCGAAACATAGAAATTGTACGCCCCTGCGTCGTCATCTTCGATAATCTGCTCTGACCCATCCTTGTAGGTGACGGTCAGTTTATGATCAACTGCTTCATAGCCCAGATCATCGATGTGCGTCTGGATGGAAAACGGACTGATCTCGAGAGGCGAGTCATCGGAGCGGAGTTCTTTTGTATCGACGTGCGCTCCGACGTTAAACTCTGGCGTCGATACCTCGATCACCTTCGCATCCTCACCTTTGCCCTCCGTCCAACTGATATTCCAGGTGACCGCATGTCGTAAATCTCGATCGCGATTCCAAGATGCAAAGTACATCGTGCCGTTAATGACCGTGTCGCTTGATGTGTCTTTATCAATGGTGCAGCGTGTATCAGCCCATTCCTCGCCGAAGTTCATGCTGGGTGTACTGACGCCCCCTTCTTCTTCACCATAGAGAACAAGTTCGCCAAGCTCTGCCGCCGGCTTGTAGTAGTTAACGCCATTCGGATTGGACAATGTAAACGTCACAGCACCGCAACCGTTCTCGTCGATTGCCATCTCATGAATGTCGAGCGTATAGCCGTTGCCCTCGACGGACAGATTGACCTTCTGGACTGCACCCTCCAGGCTTTGGGGCGCGATACCATCACCAAACTCTCTGGTGTAGGTATATTTCGTCCCCGACGAGCCGCCATTTGTCCAGGTAACGGACTCTCCGTTGCCATGGTTTCCCCAGGCAGAGGCAAAATAACTGGAATTGACAACAGCGTAGGCGACCCCTCCGGTCGCCAGCACTCCGGCAAGACATCCGATTACGGCAACATACAGAGGCTTCGCGTGACCCTTTCGGCGAAGCGGCTCGCCAGCAGCGGCATAAAGAACACGGTCAGCAAGATCGCTATCGGCTTGGACGGACTCGAAGGCCTGCTTGATCTGGTTGGATTTCACGGTCGCCCTCCTCTAGGATGAACTTGAGCTTCGATCTGCCGCGAGCTAAACGCGTTCGAACGGTCGCGGCTGGCACATGCAGTAACTCGGCAATTTCTGAAGTCGAGAAGCCCAGATAGTAATAGAGCACGATAGGAATACGGAATCGCTCCGGAAGTCGCATAACGTCTGACAGGACCGCCTTGGTCTCCTCCTGCGCCGTCGAAAGCGAATCGGCCAGATTCTCAATATCCTCCACGCGCCTCCACGGCTTTCGAAAGAGAGATTTACATTCATTGATCGTGACCCGGATAAGCCATCGACGAAGATGCTCCCAGTTTTCAAATTGCGCGTCGCTTTTGAGCAACTTAAGAAAGACGTCTTGAGCGACATCGTCGGCGTCAGCGCGATCACGCAGATACGTCAATGCGATCCGAAACACGACATCCCGGTGGTCTTCGACCGCCTGTCTAAAAGCTTGTTCTTCCATAATCACCTCCCGGTGACATTAATGGTTCTCGATGAGGCCCTCACCATAGATACGCTCTTGTCGGGCGAAATGTTTCAAATTCAAGCATGAAAAACCGACCAAAATAAACCTGTCCCTTATTGGCAGGTTTTCTTCAACGAAAAAGACCCGCTCCCCTGTTGGGAAGCGGGTCTTTGGAAGGGCGGTTAACGTACTAGGAAATTATTCCTCGTCGTTGTCCTTGGCCTCTTCGGCGTCGTCGGTGTCCACGAGCTGGTTGAGCAGCTCGTCGAGGGAAGCCATGTCCTCGTTGATGGCACCGTTGGCAGGAGCCTTCTTGTCGTCGATCGGGGCGCCCAGGAGCTCCTCGTCGGCGTCGGCGTGATGCGTCGGAGCGGAGGTACCCAGCAGGATATCGTCCGGACCGTCGGGGCTAAAGACCATCTGCAGCAGCTGCGAGAGGTCTTCCTCGTCGGCAACGTCGTCGTTGTTCTCGAGGATGTAGAGCAGATCGTGGGCCTCCAGGCCGTCACGGAGCTCCTCGATCGCCTTGGCACCGATGCCATCGATGCGCAGCAGATCCTCCTCGGACTTGCCAACCAGGTCGCCGACCGTCTCGATGCCAACCTCGCTGAACTTGTTGGTCCAGCGCTGCGACACGCCCAGGTCGTCGAACAGGTACAGGCGGGCCTTCTCGGCGGAAATGGTGTGGCCGTTGCGGGTGAACGAACCGTCAGCACCACCGAACTCGTCGTAGCCGGCCCAGTCGAGCTGCTGCGGGAGCTGCTCGTCCAGGTCCTTGAGCTCCACAGGAGCCCACTCGGGCAGCGACTTGGCGTTGGGCGAAGCCGGACCGTCGATGTCGACATAGCCGTCGGCCGTGCGATACGTCAGCTTGGCGTTGGCGTACGGCTTGAGGCCGGTACCAGCCGGGATCTTCTTACCGACGATGACGTTGGACTTAAGGTCGAGCAGGTGGTCGACCTTGCCCTCAATGGCAGCCTCGGTAAGGACGCCGGCGGTACGGATGAACGAAGCGCTCGACAGCCAGGAGTCGATGTTGGACGCGACCTTGAGCGTACCCAGGATGACGGGCTCGGCCACGGGAGCCTGACCGCCCAGACGGGCAACGCGCTCGACCTCGTCGGCGAACTCGTAGCGGTCGACGTACTGACCAAGCAGGTACTTGGAGTCGCCGGGGTTGGTGATCTGAACGCGACGCAGCATCTGACGTGCGAGCACCTCGATGTGCTTGTCGTTCAGGTCAACGCCCTGGCTGGTGTAGACGTCCTTGACGCTCTCGACGAAGGTGTGCATCGTCGACTCGATGTCGGTCAGCCTGCGCAGGTTGCGGAAGTTGACGAAGCCCTTGGTGATCTGGTCGCCGGCGCGAACCTCGCAGCCGTCCTCGATCTCGGGCATAAAGCGCACCGATGCGGGGACGCGACGCTCGTCGAGGACACGGGTGTGATCCTCGGAGTCGGTGAGCGTCAGCACGTACTCGGACTTCTCGGGCTTAATCGAGAGGTGGCCGGAGTACGGAGCCAGCTCGGCCTCGCGGCCCAGGATCTTCTCGTTGACGTTGCCGACGATATCGAACATACGGCTGACCGTAGGCAGACCCTGCGTAATATCGTCGACGCCAGCGACGCCGCCGGAGTGAATGGTACGCATCGTAAGCTGCGTACCGGGCTCGCCGATGGACTGGGCGGCAATAATGCCGACGGCAGTACCGATGGCGACCGGACGACGGGTGGAAAGATCCCAGCCGTAGCACTTCTGGCACACGCCGTACTTGGAGCGGCAGGTGAGCAGTGCGCGAAGCTTGACCTTCTTGAGGCCCGCATCGACCATCTTCTGGATGTCGGCGACCTTCTCGATGTAGCCGTCCTGCTCAAAGAGCACGGTGCCATCGGGAGCCACGACGTCCTCAATGAAGCAACGGCCGACGAGGTCGGTGTTGAGGTCGGTGGTGCCGGGGATGACGAGGTTGTAGGTGACGCCCTCGTGCGTACCGCAGTCCTCCTCGCGGACGATGACGTCCTGGGCCACGTCGACCAGACGACGGGTCAGGTAACCAGAGTCCGAGGTGTGGGATGCGGTATCGACCAGGCCCTTACGGGCGCCGTAGGTCGAAATGAAGTACTCGAGCGGCAGCAGGCCCTCGCGGAAGTTCGCCTTAATGGGAAGGTCGATCGTCTCGCCGGACATGTCTGCCATCAGGCCACGCATGCCGCCGAGCTGACGCAGCTGGGTCTTAGAACCACGGGCGCCGGAGTCGGCCATCATGTAGAGCGGGTTCTCCTCGTCGAACAAGTCGAGCATGAGCGCTGCGACCTTGTCGGTACAAGCGGTCCACTCGTTAACGACTTCGATGTGGCGCTCCGTCTCGTTGATGAAGCCCTCCTCGAAGTACTCGTTGATCTGGTCGACGTTGGCCTGGGCGCGGTCCAGCAGCTCCTGCTTCTCGGCAGGGATGAGAGCGTCCCACACCGAGATGGTGAGGCCGGCGCGGGTAGCGTAGTGGAAGCCGGAGTACTTGATGGCGTCGAGGATCGGACCGACCTTGGCCTCGGGATAACGATCGCAGCAGTCCGCAACCAGCTTGGCCACATCGCCCTTGACCATCTTGTAGTTCATGAACTCATAGTCTTCGGGCAGGCACTGGCGGTTGAAGATGATGCGGCCGATGGAGGTCTCGAAGCGCGCGGTCTTGTTGCCGGTGACGTCGTAGTCGACAAACTCGTTCTTGCCGTTCTTGACGCGGAAGATACGGGTGCCGTCCTCGTTGATGACATTGGCGTCGGCAGCGGACACACGGACCTGAATCTTGGCCTGCATGTCGACCTCGGAGCGGCAGTCATAGGCGTGCAGCGCATCGTCGAAGCTTGCGAACACGTGGTTCTCGCCCGGCAGACCGTCGCGGACCTGGGTCAGGTAGTACACACCGATGATCATGTCCTGCGAAGGGATGTTAACCGGCTTGCCGGATGCCGGCGAGCGCAGGTTGTTCGCAGAGAGCATAAGCACGCGAGCCTCGGCCTGAGCCTGGCTGGACAGCGGCACGTGGACAGACATCTGGTCGCCGTCGAAGTCGGCGTTGAAGGGCGAGCAGACCAACGGGTGCAGGTGGATAGCCTTGCCCTCGACCAGCACCGGCTCAAAGGCCTGGATGGACAGACGGTGCAGGGTCGGTGCACGGTTGAGCAGCACGACGCGGCCGTCGATGACCTCTTCGAGGATATCCCACACAAAGGTGGCACCGCGGTCGATAGCGCGCTTGGCGCCCTTGATGTTCTCGACCTTGCCGAGCTCGACCAGGCGCTTCATGACGAAGGGCTTGAAGAGCTCCAGCGCCATGGTCTTGGGCAGACCGCACTGGTGCAGCAGCAGCTTGGGGTCGGTAACGATAACCGAACGGCCGGAGTAGTCGACACGCTTACCCAGCAGGTTCTGACGGAAACGACCCTGCTTGCCCTTGAGGGCCTCGGCGAGCGACTTGAGCGGGCGACCGCCACGGCCAGAGACCGGGCGACCACGACGGCCGTTGTCGAACAGGGCGTCCACGGACTCCTGGAGCATGCGCTTCTCGTTGTTCACGATGATCGCAGGGGCGTCCAGGTCGAGCAGGCGCTTGAGTCGGTTGTTACGGTTGATCACGCGACGGTACAGATCGTTGAGGTCGGACGCGGCAAAGCGACCGCCGTCGAGCTGGACCATCGGGCGCAGATCGGGCGGAATGACCGGGATGACGTCCAGGATCATGTTCGCGGGGCTGTTGCCGCCCTTCAGGAAGGCGTCAACGACCTCGAGGCGCTTGACGGCCTTCTCGCGCTTCTGCTTCTGGGAATCCTCGTCGGCGATGATGGCCTTGAGCTTCTCGGCCTCGGAGGGGAGGTCGATGGCAGCGAGCAAGTCGCGGACGGCCTCGGCACCCATGCCACCCTTGAAGTACATGGAGTAGTAGCGGGTCATCTCGCGGAACAGCGGCTCATCGGAGATGAGGTCGCGCTCGGTGAGCTTCATGAAGGCGTTGAAGGCGTCCGTGCGGAGCTGCTTCTCGTCCTTGCACTCTTCCTCGATGTCGACGATGCCAGAGGCGATCTCCTCGGGGGTCAGCGGCTCCTCGTCAGAGAACTCGTCAAAGTTCTCGGGGTCGCCCTGCTCCTTGAGGGACTCGATCTGGCGGGCGCACTCGGCATCGATCTCTTCCAGATCGGCGGCGAGCTCCTCGCGCAGGTCGTCGGCGTCGGCCTCGCGGGCCTCATAGTCAACCTCGGTGATGATGTAGCTGGCAAAGTACAGAACCTTCTCGAGGTCCTTGGACTTGATGTCGAGCATACGGCTCATCGGGAAGCTCGTGGGGCTCTTGAAGTACCAGATGTGGGACACGGGAGCGGCGAGCTCGATGTGGCCCATGCGGTCGCGACGCACCTTGGCCGAGGTGACCTCGACGCCGCAGCGCTCGCAGACGATGCCCTTAAAGCGGATGCCCTTGTACTTGCCGCAGGAGCACTCCCAGTCCTTGGCGGGACCGAAGATCTTCTCGCAGAACAGGCCGTCCTTCTCGGGCTTGAGGGTACGGTAATTGATGGTCTCCGGCTTCTTGACCTCACCGTGCGACCAGGAACGGATCTGGTCGGCGGAGGCAAGGGAGATCTTTACCGAGTCAAAATCAGTAGCTTCGAAATCTGCCACAGTCAACTACTCCTTATCAGTGGTCGTGGCGGCGACAGCCTCGGGTGCCTCGGCGGTCTCGGCATCCTCGGCCTCGACGTCGGTGTCAACGCTGGCGAGCGCAGCCAGGTCGTCGAGAGCAGAGGTCTCCTCGGCGGTCACAGGGGCGGAGGCGTCCTCGTCGGCATCGTGCATGGGCTCGATGTCCAGTGCGAGGGAGCGAATCTCCTTGACGAGAACCTTGAAGGACTCGGGGATACCCGGGACAGGAACGTTCTCGCCCTTGACGATGGACTCGTAGGTCTTGACGCGGCCCACGGTATCGTCGGACTTGACGGTCAGGATCTCCTGCAGGACGTTGGAAGCACCGTAAGCGTACAGTGCCCAAACTTCCATCTCGCCGAAGCGCTGGCCGCCGAACTGGGCCTTGCCGCCCAGAGGCTGCTGGGTAACCAGGCTGTAAGGGCCAGTCGAACGGGCGTGGATCTTGTCGTCGACCATGTGGCCGAGCTTGAGGATGTAGGACGTACCCACGGTAATGGGCTCGCGGAACTCCTCGCCGGTACGGCCGTCGAACAGACGGGTCTTGCCGCGCTCGTCAAGCTGGGTGACGAACTCGGGGCGCATATGATCGCCAAAGGCAGCGGTGGCCTTGTTGAGCATGTTCTTGTTGGCACGACGGATGACCTCGGCGATCTCGTCCTCCTTGGCGCCGTCGAAGACGGGCGTCGCGGTGAAGAACGGACCGGGGACGTACTTGTCGGAGTCGGCCTGCTCGGTATCCCAACCGCAGGCAGCAGCCCAGCCAAGGTGGCACTCGAGCAGCTGGCCGACGTTCATACGCGAAGGAACGCCCAGCGGGTTGAGGATAACGTCGATCGGGGTACCGTCAGCCATGTAGGGCATGTCCTCGACCGGCAGAACGTTACAGATAACACCCTTGTTGCCGTGGCGGCCGGCGATCTTATCGCCCTGCTGGATCTTACGACGCTGGGCGACATAGACGCGCACCTGCTCGTTGACGCCGGGGGCCAGGTCGTCGCCGTTCTCGCGGCTAAAGCGGACGACGTCGATGACGCGGCCGTAAGCGCCGTGAGGCATCTTAAGGGAGGTGTCGCGGACATCGTGGGCCTTGGCACCGAAGATGGCGCGCAGCAGGCGCTCCTCGGCGGTCAGAGCGCTCTCGCCCTTAGGCGTGACCTTGCCGACCAGGATGTCGCCAGGGCCGACCTCGGCGCCGATGCGGATGATGCCGTCCTCGTCGAGGTTGGCAAGCATGTCCTCGGAGAGGTTCGGGATCTCGCGGGTGATCTCCTCGGGACCGAGCTTGGTGTCGCGGGCGTCGATCTCGTGACGGGTGATGTTGATGGTCGTCAGCAGGTCCTCGGCCACCAGGCGCTCGGACACGACGATACCGTCCTCGTAGTTAAAGCCTTCCCACGGCATGTAGGCCACGGTGAGGTTCTGACCCAGTGCGAGCTCGCCATGATCGGTCGAAGGACCGTCAGCCAGGGGCTCGCCCTGCTCAACGGTGTCACCGACGCGCACGAGCGGACGGTGGTTGATGCAGGTGGACTGGTTGGAGCGCTGGTACTTGGCCAGGTGATACTCGTCCATGCCGCCGGCATGCTTGACGATAATCTTGGCGGCGTCGGCAAAGATGACCTCGCCGGCGTTCTTGGCCAAGGTGACCTCGCCGGAGTCCAGAGCGGCGCGACGCTCCATGCCGGTACCGACATAGGGAGCGGCGGGGTGAACCAGCGGCACGGCCTGACGCTGCATGTTAGCACCCATCAGCGTACGCTTGGCGTCGTCGTGCTCGAGGAACGGGATCAGCGTGGCTGCGACGGAGAGCATCTGACGCGGCGAGACGTCCATGTAGTCGACGTCCTCGACGGGCACGTCGGCGGGAGCGCCGAAGGAGCCGTCGAAGTCGCGGGTACGGGCGATCACGGTGTGCGGACGGACAAGCTTGCCCTCGGCATCGGTCGTGATGAACTCGTTGGTCTTGGGATCGAGCGGCGTGTTGGCCGGCGCGATGACGTGCTTCTCTTCCTCGTCAGCGGTCATCCAGTCGATCTGATCGGTGGCAACGCCGTTCTCGACACGACGGAACGGGGCCTCGATGAAGCCGTACTCGTTGACGCGGGCGTAGAGGGCGAGCGAGCCGATCAGGCCGATGTTGGGGCCTTCGGGGGTCTCGATCGGGCACATGCGGCTGTAGTGCGAGTTGTGAACGTCGCGGACGGCCGTCGGCACGTTGGTGCGGCGGCTGGAGCCGGACTTGTGGCCGGCAAGACCACCAGGGCCGAGTGCGGACAGACGGCGCTTGTGGGTCAGACCGGTCAGGGGGTTCGCCTGGTCCATGAACTGCGAGAGCTGCGAAGAACCGAAGAACTCCTTGATGGAGGCCACGATCGGGCGGATGTTGATGAGCGACTGCGGGGTGATCTCGTCGATGTCCTGGGAGCTCATGCGCTCACGGACGACGCGCTCCATACGGCTCATGCCGATACGGAACTGGTTGGCGACGAGCTCGCCGACGGTACGGATGCGGCGGTTGCCGAAGTGGTCGATGTCGTCGACCTTGAAGCCCTGCTCGCCGGCAGCGAGGGACAGCAGGTAGCGCAGCGTAGCGACGATATCCTCGTCGGTGAGCACCGTGACCTCTTCCTCGGTGGTGAGGTTGAGCTTCTTGTTGACCTTGTAACGACCGACGCGGGCCAGGTCGTAGCGCTGCGGGTTAAAGAGCAGGCCCTCGAGCAGGCTGCGGGAAGCGTCCACGGTGGGAGGCTCGCCCGGGCGCAGACGACGGTAGATCTCGATGAGGGCGTCCTCGCGGGTGAGGGCGGTGTCGCGCTCCAGGGTACGCTTGATCACATCGGAGTTACCGAGCAGCTCGATGATGTCGTCGTTGGTGACGGCGATGCCAAGGGCGCGCAGGAACATCGTGGCGCTCTGCTTGCGCTTACGGTCGATGGAGACCATGAGCTGGTCGCGCTTGTCGACCTCAAACTCAAGCCAGGCACCGCGGGACGGGATGATCTGGGCCTTGTAGATCTGCTTGCCCGAATCCATCTCGGAGCTGTAGTACACACCCGGGGAGCGGACGAGCTGCGAGACGACGATACGCTCGGTACCGTTGATGATGAAGGTGCCCTGATCGGTCATCATGGGGAAGTCGCCCATGAAGACGAGCTGCTCCTTGATCTCGCCGGTCTCCTTGTTGGTGAGACGGACGTCGGTCAGAAGCGGGGCCTGATAGGTCATGTCCTTCTCGCGGCACTCCTCGACGGTGTGCGCGGGGTCGCCGAACTGATGCTCGCCGAAGGTAACCTCGAGAACATGGTTCTGGCTCTGGATGGGGCTGGATTCCTTGAACGCCTCACGAAGGCCCTCGTCCTTAAAACGCTCAAAGGATTCCCTTTGAACAGAGATAAGGTTGGGGAGCTCCATGGCCTCCGGGATTTTCCCGAAGCTGACGCGCTTGCGCTCAGTGGCAGTGTATGCGTAGGTCACCAGGTTTTTCCTCCTTCACGGAAATGCTCGGTGGGTTGGCGAGGCATAGCTTCGCCAGTTATCGCAACCTAATAGTTTATCAGGTACCGACCGTTGGGCAAGAAAAGCCTTGACGCGATTGAGTTTTTGGAGTAGCAAAGTTTTTCGATAGAAAACACGCAGGTAGATGTATGCGTATCGAACATCTGTTCATATATTTTCTGTGAACAGAGAGCCGGCAATCGCAGCTCTTATAAAAAACGGGCGCGAACCGAGGTCCGCGCCCGTAAATGTCGATGCCCGAAGGCTTATTTGCGCATCAAACCGCCGCGCTCGTCGATGGCGTCCCAGAAGGCGCTTGCAAAGCGAGGGTCGCTTGCAGCCATGAGGGCGTTGGTGGCCATCCAGCCAGAGGGAGTGCCGGTGTCGTAGCCCGACAGCGGGTCGATGACGACCGCATACATGGCCTCGCGATCGAGCGAACGGGCCATTGCGTCGGTGAGCTGGATCTCGCCGCCCTTACCAGCCTGCTGATCGGCCAGCAGGTCCATGACCAGCGGGCTCAGCAGATAGCGGCCGACGATGTACAGGTTGGACGGAGCAGCCTCGGGAGCGGGCTTCTCGACCAGACCGCCGATACGCCAGACAGCGCCCGGCTCTGCATCGGCAACGTCCTCGGCGCCCTCGAGCGAACCGACGCGCTCGCCGGCGATAACGCCGTAGCGGCTGACTTCCTCGGGCGAGCAAGCAGCGACGGCGATAACCGAAGCGCCACCGTGCTCCTTGGAAACGGCGAGCATCTTGTCGCAGATGTCGCGGTTAGGCACAACGTAGTCGCCCAGAAGAACCAGGAAGTTCTCCCCTGCCACGGCGTCGGCAGCAGAGCGGATAGCATGGCCGAGGCCCTTGGGCTCGTACTGATAACGGAAGTCGACCGGCATACCGCCAGCGTGGGCGACGGCATCGGCATAGGCGTTCTTGCCGCGCTCGCGCAGCAGGTTCTCGAGCGAGCGATCGGGCTGGAAGTAGTTCAGCAGCTCGGGCTTGCCGGGAGAAGTAACGATGATGGCATCGTCGACCTCCTCGGGGTCGAGCGCCTCCTCAACGACATACTGAATGACGGGCTTGTCGAGCACCGGCAGCATCTCTTTGGGCGTGCACTTAGTGCCAGGCAGAAAACGCGTGCCAAGACCGGCGGCGGGGATGATTGCCTTCATGTTATTCAAAGATCCTTTCGCAGGCGCAAAAGCGCCCCATGCGTGCGGCACACAGCCGCAGACCAAATTGCGATACCTAAGCATCTTACCGCTGGAACTATATGTCGCTACAAGGCAGAGACAATTCTTCAGCAGGTCAACGCAAATTATTGCTCGAATGGTGCAATTTTATTGCCCAACGGCAGGGTGCCCGATACGACGCAAATCACAGAACATGGCAGTTTGAGCTACCGATGTCGAGGGACCGAAAAACAAAAAAGACGGGGCTCGCAATGCGAACCCCGTCTGCAAAGAAATCTGGCGAGAAAGCCTGATTACTTGAGGGTGACAGCAGCGCCAGCAGCCTCGAGCTTCTCCTTGGCAGCCTCGGCGTCCTCCTTCTTGGCACCCTCGAGAACAGCCTTGGGAGCGCCCTCGACGACCTCCTTGGCCTCCTTCAGGCCAAGGTTGGTGAGCTCACGGACGGCCTTGATGACCTGGATCTTGTTGTCGCCGAAGCCCTCGAGCACGACGTCAAACTCGGTCTTCTCCTCGGCCTCAGCAGCGCCAGCAGCGGGAGCGGCGACAACAGCGGCAGGAGCAGCGGCGGAAACGCCGAAGGTGTCCTCGATAGCCTTGACGAGCTCGGAAGCCTCGAGAAGGGTCATTTCCTTAAGAGCATCGATGATCTCATCGGTGGTAAGCTTAGCCATTTCTAAGTCCTTTCGGTTTCCGTGTCTGTGCACGGAGATCAGTTAAAACACAGCGCGAATGCGCCAGGGGTGCGGCGTTGCCGCCGCGGGTGAAAACAGCAACTAGGCTGCCTTCTGCTCGGAGACCTGCTGGATCGAACGAGCGAGACCAGAGGAAACGCCGTTGACGCAGACAGCGATGTCGCGAGCGAAACCGGAGATGAGACCGGCGATCTGGCCGAGAAGCTGATCCTTGGTGGGCAGCTCGGCGATAGCCTTAACATCATCAGCGGAAACGGCCTTGCCGTCGGAGATACCGCCCTTGATCTCAAGGACGCCCTTGGACTTAGCGGAGAAGTCCTTAAGGGCCTTAGCGGCCTCGACCGGCTCGGACTCGTAGAACACATAAGCGACGGGGCCGGCGAGAATCTCGTCGAGCTCGGGCTGCTCCTGGTTCTTGAGGGCGATCTTGACCAGGTTGTTCTTGTAGACCTTCATCTCGGCGCCGCACTCGCGAAGCTGATGACGCAGCTCCTGAGCCTGCTTAACCGTCAGACCGTTGTAGTTGACGACGAACAGACCGGCGTTCTCGGCGATACGGGACTCGATCTCTGCAACCTTGTCGATTTTGTACTGCTGGGGCATGAATTACACCTCCTCGAATTCTTTCCGGGCACGGTCCGCCACAAGGACGTGACGGGGGCATGTCCAAAAAGAAAGCCCCCGCGCTGCATGAGCGACGGGGGCGAGAAGACATATCTACTCGACCACCTCGGCTGGCGGGATATCCCATTAAGCTCGCGGGTAAGACCCGTTTGCGCCGGCTGTCTCTGGCAGCGGATTCGTGCGTGAACCGAAAGTATTATGGCGGGGACCCCGGCGTCGGTCAACGGGCGCGAGGATTCGTACACAAACCCTGCATACGCTCCGACCGGGAGGGGCAGGGCGAGTTTTCCGCTCGAAGGCCACATTAAGTGGCCTTCGGCTCGTGCGGAATCTACGGAAAACTCGCCCTGCCCCTCCCGGCCGGAGCTACGTTGCCTTTGCTGCGAATCCTCGTGTCCGTTGAGCGACGCGCCCCACTCATAATGCTTGGGTCGGTGGGCTGATGTGTTGCATCCCTGAGGGCTACAAGGTTGAAATGAAGGTGGACAGGCGGCGGAGACCTTCGTCCAGGTCTTTGTCGGAAACGCAGTAGCTGAGGCGGATGTGGCCTTCGGTTCCGAAGCAGTCTCCCGGGACTAGGGCTACGTTTGCCTCTTTGATGGCTTTGATGCAGAAGTCTTCGCTGGTTAGGCCGAACTTTTTGATGCTTGGGAAAGTGTAGAAGGCTCCTGCGGGCTCTACTACGTCGAGGCCCATGGCGTCTAAGGCTGCGAGTACGCGTTCGCGGCGGGCTTGGTAGGCTTTGAGCATGGGGGCTGGGTCGACGGTCAGGGCTCGGGCCGCGGCGCCCATCTCGAAGGAGACGGCACTCGATACTAGGTATTGGTGAGCTTTTGCGATCTCGGCGATGACGGGCCCTGCCGCTGCGAGCCAGCCCAGGCGCCAGCCGGTCATAGCCCAGGGCTTGGAGAAGCTCTCGATGACGACCGTCTGCTCACGCAGCTCCGGGTGACGCTGGGCAAAGCGCTCGTAGCCATCCACATAAACCAGGCGGTTGTATACGTCGTCGCAGACCACGTAGATGCCCGCCTGCTCCGCCACGCGCGCCACGGCGTCGAGCGATGCCGCGTTGAGGATGCAACCCGTAGGATTGTTGGGCGAGCAGATGACGATGGCCTTGGTCGCCGGCGTCACGCAAGCACGAAGTGCGTCCTCGTCAACCTGGAATTGCGCAGGCTCCGTATCCAAAAAGACCGCCTTGGCGTGATTGGCCACGACGATGCTCTCGTACAGGCCAAAGGCCGGCGTGGGGATAATGACCTCATCGCCGGGGTTGAGCATAGCCATGAATGTTGCTGACAGGGCCTCGGTCGCGCCGTCGGTCAGGATGACCTCGTCGGCCGAAAACGTAAGGCCCGCGCCCCCCATGTAGGCAGACAACGCCTCACGCAGGGCGGGACGACCGTTGTTGGGCGGATAGTGCGTGTCACCGCGGTCCAGTGCGGCGGTCACCTCGGCGCTAATCACATCGGGCGTGGGAAAATCGGGCTCGCCGAGCGCGAGTGCGATGCACCCCGGATGCTGGGCGGCGAGCGCGTTGATCCGGCGGATACCGGAGGGCTTGAGCATGGCAAGCGAGGTATTCATGGGCAGACGCATGGCGTTCCTTTCGTAAGGGTTGCACTAGGATAGCGCGGCGGGGCGCCACCAGACGGTGTAACCTAAACGGAAACGAGCCGGAAAGGAGATGGCATGGAGACGACCGCGCGCGGCGACGTACCAAAAACACTGCACACCGTTGCGTATATCAGTATTCCCAATAGCGCCGATCTTGATTTTTTGCTCTGGGACCTGCAGGATGCCATCGCCGCCTATGCTCAACTTTCCGGCACCGCACTCCCCCGCCCGGTCGACTTGAAGGCAAATGACGCCGGCAGCGTTGCCGATGGCATCGTGCTAGCCATTGAAGATGTGGCTGACGATGAGACGTTGACAGCCATCGAGCAGGCGCTTGAGCGCTTTGGCGGTACGGGAACGCGCGTCTATGTCGCGATTCGAGCCGCACAAGAGGGCACTGAGCAGGCGCGTGGGACCGCCGTTCGCCTGCACAAGGCATGTGAGCGCCATGGCCAATTGTGGTGTGGCGGCGTTGCCATCTGCGCCGGCAGCGGCATTGCGGCGCTTCGTCGCTCTCCGCGCATGGGCCTCTTGCGCCGACCATTTTCGGAAGCGATGGATAAGCTTGTGGGCGCTGTGCGCATGGGCTGCTCCGTCGAGCATGCACAGCGACTTGGCGGCGGCAATGCCGCCAACGTCGACGCCGACGGCATGGTTTGCGCCGAGCCAGCCGTGCCCGCGCCGATCTGGCGAGGCGTTCTGAAACGTCTGGGCGCCCACGCTCAAACAAAAATCTAAATTAAATTACAGCCCAGTCAACGGCCTCGCGCCAGCGCTCGACAAGGCGTTCCAGGCGCCATGCCGCATTGGCGGGACTTGTCGAGGGCAGGACGATGGCCGGCAGCCCGGTGCGCTCTTGTAGATAGCGCTTGTAGAGCCGCCCTGCCGTGCCGCCGTTACAGACAACGACCTCAATCGGCGCGGCATCGGTAATGCGCTCGATATGTGCCGGCACAACGTTGCGAATGCTCGCGTCGCTCGAGCCCTTAATGTCACAACTCTCGATCACATCCCACAGGGCTACGCCGCCGTTAAGCAGCATGGCCCGCTTGGCGGCAATGGAGGCATCGAGCGTCGCGGGCTCACCGCTTGCCAAAGGATCGCCCTCGTTGGGCGGCACAGGCATACCGAGGCACGTGGCCATCACACGCCAAAAGCGATTCTGAGGGTTGCCGTAATAATAGGCATTGGCGCGCGAAAGCACCGAGGGAAACGACCCGAGCACCAAAACGCGCGAGTGCTGGTCGAACACAGGCTCAAACCCATGCTCAATATGTTGATAGCCCTCGTCCGGCGCTGTCATGATCTAGGCCCTCAACAGATAGCGCACCTCGTAGGGCGCAAGCTCAAGGGTACCCGTCAGCTCGACCGTGGGCGCATCGTCGGCAAGCAGGTCGACGAAGGAGCCGTTGAGTTCGCCAGCGCCAAAGGCGTAAGGCTCACCCACGGCATTCACCGCCACGAGTACCGTCGCGCCGTCACAGGCGCGCTCGAACAGCAGCTGCTTGTTCTGGATCACCACGTTGCGATAGGCACCGTAGTTGAGAGCACGGGCAGCCGCGTCGTCGGCCGAGCGAAGGTGTGCGAGTTGCGTGATGAACGCCGTCAGCTCGTTGGGCGCAGGCTCATCGAGCGCAGGGCGCAGCGCCCAGTCGCCATCGGGGCCGCCCTTTTCGCCAGCAATTCCCCACTCGCTGCCATAGTAGACGCACGGGATGCCCGGCATGCCAAAGAGCATGCCGTAGGCGGGACGCAGACAGGACTTGTCGGTGAGGATGCTCGCCAGGCGCGGCACATCGTGGTTGTCGACAAACGACAGCAGATGTTTGCCGCGGTAGATGCACCAGGGGTCGCCGCCAAACTGACGGTGCAGCGAATGGGCGATCTCGAACATGTTGACCGAGTTAAAGCTGGAGTACAGGCCCTTGTAGCACTCGTAGTTGGTGCAGGAGTCGAGCATCTCGTCGTTGACGATTTGGCTGTAGTCGCCGTGGAGCGTCTCGCCGATCAGCACAAAGTCGGGCTTGAGCTCACGGGTAAAAGCGTGCAGGCGGCGCATAAAGTCGCGGTCGAGCATATAGGCAACGTCCAGGCGCAGGCCGTCGACGCCAAAGACCTCGGCCCAGCGGCGCACGGACTCGAGTAGGTAATCGACCACGGCGGGGTTTTGCAGGTTGAGCTTCACGAGCTCAAAATGGCCTTCCCAGCCCTCGTACCAAAAGCCGTCGCCGTAGCACGAGTCGCCATCAAAGCTGATGCGGAACCAGTCCTTGTAGGGCGAGTCCCACTTGCGCTCCTGCACATCGCGGAAGGCCCAAAAGCCACGGCCCACATGGTTGAAGACGGCGTCGAGCACCACGCGGATGCCGTGGGCATGCAGTGTCTCGCACACGGCGGCAAAGTCGGCATCCCCACCCAAGCGACGGTCGATGTGGCGCAGGCTGCGCGTGTCGTAGCCATGACTATCGGACTCGAGCGGCGGATTGATGAGCACAGCGCCAATACCGAGTTTTTGCAGGTAGTCGGCCCATTGGGCGATTTTCATGATAGGAGCATCGGGGTTAGGCACGGCGTTAGCAGCCTGGGCGAGCTCATCCTCGGCAACGGGCGCGGCGTTTTCGCGCGGAGCTCCACAGAAGCCCAGCGGATAGATCTGGTAGAACGTCGTCTCGTATGCCCACATAGCAACCTCCCGGTAAGCTCAACACAACGACATCCATTGTATGCCCGGCTTGTATCCTCTTCCCCAAAATAAGTTGCGGTGGAATAGTTCCTGCTTGGGCCTTCAGAGGCCTTAAACAGGAACTATTCCACCGCAACTGATGAGGGGACGTGGTTAGGCGACGGGCTTGGCGCGGCGGATGGCTGGGAACATCACCGTGATGGCGAGGATAACGCCCACGACGGCAATCGCCCCGCCCACAAAGCCGATCCAAGCGATACCGGGACCCGAAACCACGGCGCCGCCGATTGCGGTGCCCGTGCCGATACCGAGGTTAAACAGGCCCGAGAAGATCGACATGGCGACGGCCGACGAATCTGCCGACGTGCACTTGATGAGCTCGGCCTGAAACGCCACGTTAAAGGCCGTGGCGCAGCAACCCCACAGTGCGCAGACGGCAAGCACTGTCACGAGCGAAGATGCGGCCGGCCCCATGAGCAGCAGGGCCACCGGCACGCCGGAGAGCGTGATAGCCAAGAACGGGAAGCGATGCCCATCGAACAGGCGGCCAAACAGCCAGCTTCCGAGCAAACCAGAGCAGCCAAACGCCGTCAGCGTCATGGTAATGGCGCCCGCATCGACGTGCGCGACCTGCGCCAGGAAGGGCTCGATATAGCTGTAGCTTGCGTAATAGCCGGTCGCCATGAAGACCGTGACTGCGTAGAGCGCGATGAGGAGCGGGTTCTTGAGCAGCTCGGGCAGCTGTTTGAGCGTAAAACGCTCGCCCGCTGGCATGGCAGGGAACACCGTGGCCTGGTAGACGACCGCGACAGCAGACAGCGCTCCGACCACGGCAAACGTCATGCGCCAGCCCACGGCCAAGCCAATGGCGCGACCGAGCGGCAGGCCAAAGATCTGCGCGATGGAAGAGCCCGTGGCGATCATGCTGATGGCGAGCGCGCCGTGGCGAGTGTCGACCAGGCGCGAGGCCATAATCGAGGCGACTGACCAGAACACGGCATGTGCGCAAGCGACCACCAGGCGCGCGCAGACCAGGATGGGATAGGTCGGCGCCACAGCGGACAGGAACTGACCGAGCGAGAACACGGCCAGCACGCCCAGCAGCATCCGCTTGAACTCAAAGCGCGAGGCGAACACCATGAGCGGCAGCGACAGCAGCATGACGCCCCAGGCATAGACCGAGATCATGATGCCCGCCTGGGCCTCGGTGAGCGAGAACGACGCGGCGATATCAGTCAAAAGGCCGATGGGCATAAACTCCGACGTGTTGAACACGAACGCACAGCAGGTGAGCCCGATGAGCGGGAGCCACTGCCTGAGCGTGATGCCGTCTTGCTTTGTTTGAGCCATATAGGAAAACCTCTCCGATTATCTTGAGCGGTGGGCGATTATAGCAATGAGAAGTCTATAAAATGAGCAACAAAAGAATTCTTGGAAAACGATTGTTAACAGACGGCGCGCCAATTCTGCTTAGAAAGCAAGGTACGCAGGAACTCAATGTCGAAAACGCGGCTTCATCTTCGGGCTATCGCGCCTGCTCGGATACGCACAAGGACACCCCCATGAGCACGTCAATTTCGAGCCAACTCGCAACCGCACAATGAACTAGCAAAAGCAGCATATAAGCAAACGCCCCATAATAAAGTCCCTCATGCACAAGCGCCGTCACTGAAAGTGCCGACGGCAGCGCCGCACTCGAAACTACCCATCCAACAAGAACCTGGATAGCGCAACTTGCAACCAGGTTCCATGCCACCAGCAGCGTTGCGGGACGCGCGATTTCTCTCCAGGAGGAACGAAGCACCGTGACCGAACGCATGATGTAGCGTGGTGCAAACCGAATGCCTCGTAGTCCCCTCTGCTCCACGTCCGCATCTTCAATTAACACGAATACGAACGACGCGGAAAGAAGCGTCACGATTACTGCCACCACAAGCGAGCACAACACCCCGAGCTGACTGCTCGCAAGCGAGGCAAAGACTACAATTGCCGATAAAATCAAGTGAACCAAATAAATTAGCAGCGCCCCAGAAATCTGGAGGGGAACCGTCGAGGCCAAGAGATAAACCGGAGGGGTTCGAGCAGGTTGCACCGTCTCTTTGGACCGGTCGACGGCAAATAATGAAAAAGCCACATTCGATAGAAGCAGGTTTAAAAAGGCCGCGACCACAGTGCAAATAAGCGTAATGGACGGATTGATATAGGCGAGCTCAGTTGCAACGTTTGATACACCAATTTGAAGCGCGCTCATAACAAACAAGGGGATATATAACGCCATCGTGCAGCCACTCCGGCATTCCTTCGCCCGATCGCCCGATTCCAGAAAGACATTGAAGTTCTCTCGCAAGTTCACTCTATACCCGTTTTCTTACTAAGCAGGGCGAACGGGCGCCAATATAAACGCCGGTCCGCCCATCCATAATTTCTAGTTTTAACGTCCAGGCTAGTCTGTCCAGCCGTCGATGTAGTCGCGGTTAAGCTCAAAGTACTGCGCGGCGATATCTTTCGCCAAGGAGTACGAATTAACGAGCGGGTGCATCGCGAGGCTCTCGACAATGTCGCGCTTCGATCGGTTAACGATGCCACGCGCCACGGTGCGCTCGTAGTACTTGACGCGACGAATCAATTCGAGGTTTCCCGCGGGCACAGAATCGGCTTCGACGCGATGCGGCACGCAGCCATCGGTGGAGATATCGCACGTTGACTCAATGACATCTGTATCGAGAAGGCCGGGGATGGCGCCATTGTTGGGGGTGCACAGGATCATCTGCTGCGTCTTGCCAGAGCGAGCAATATCCATGAAGCGGAGCGCGACACCTGCATATCCGCCAGCATCTTTGCCGTACACGTCAAACGTCCACGGCTTGTCGCGATGAATACCCGTCTCGGCCGCCATGTAGTTGTTTTCGCGCATTCCGTACCACTTCTCAAAGCACGCGAGGCCTTTTTCGAAGTCGTTCTCAATATCGATAGATGCAAGCTCGCTCGTCATTTCTCGATTAATTTCTTCGATTAGTTCGCCGCGCGTCTGGGGCGAAGAGAGAACGTTGGCAACGGCGCGCTCGCGATAGTAGAAATAGTATAGGTACTCATTTGGCACGCATCCGCGATTTAGGACGAGGTCCTTCTCGAAGAACCTAAGATCTGTATGAGCATATGCCCCGTCGTCGTGGATCAAGTCGGACATGATGTCCTCGCCGTCAACCGTCACATTGCGGAAGAACGAGAGGTGGTTGAGTCCATAGCACTCGCCCTGAACCGATGCGGGATCAACGCCTTTATACTCGGCAAACTGATGCAACATGCCCGAGGGGGCATCGCAAATGCCATAAGTAAAATCATAGCCCATATCGCGTAGGGCCTGAGATACGACGCCAGCGGGATTAGTAAAGTTAAACACCTTGACGTCCGGCTTTGCGTACTTCTTGATTAACTCGCAATACGAAGCAAGCGCAGGGACGGAGCGCATGGCAAAAGACACGCCGGCTGCGCCAGTCGTCTCTTGGCCAAGAACCCCATGCGAAAGAGCAATGCGCTCATCGCGAACGCGCATATGGTCCCCACCGACGCGAATCGTCGTGATCACGTAATCGGCGTCCTTAACGGCCTCGACTGCATCGCCCGTCAGTGAAAAATTAAGCGTGGGGCAAAGCATGCCCGAGACATGGGCGGCAAGGCCACCGTAGATGCGCAGCTTCTCGGGATCATTGTCCATAAACACAAGTTCGTCAATCCCAAGCGATGACGCCTGCTGGGCTATGCTCTTTGCCAAAAACATGGAGCGGACGCCACCGCCACCTATGACCGTAAGTTTCATATCGAAACCCCCAATTAGCACATTCAATATTGCATGGTTCGCCTGTGTTTGGATATTGTATCCAGCATGGAGGGCCGCTTCCCGCCCCGGTTGCAAGGCGGGAAAGGAATTCCCCAAGGAGTTATTATTTACGCAACGGAAGCGGCCACACACGTCCGGCGGGAAGGAAGCACCGATGGTTGATAAAAAGCAGATTTCCAAGCTCTACTCAGCCGCAAAGCTATCCGAAACCGAGCAAAGCGTACTCGAATACCTACTCAACAATATCGACACCCTCGATGATATTGGCATAAAAACCCGTCGCCATGGCATGCTTTACCAGCATGACGACAGTCATCAGGCTTTCGAAAAAGCTCGGCTACCGTGGCTACCGCGAAATGATGTACGATCTCAAGCACCTTCAGCATGTCTCCCGCGAAATGAATCAATCACTCAAAGACAGTAGCGTCCACTTCGTATGTCACACCGGAGATGTAGACGTATTCATCGCCGCACTGCATCGCAACAGAATGATCGGAGTAAACGGAGAGGGCTTCTCACGCATCGTTGCGCAGTACATGGCGACTAAGCTCGTTGGACTTGGCTTTTTGGCCGTCATACAGGACTTCCTAGAAACCGATCAGTTTGTCGAATCCAACCGAAATACGCTCAGCTGCATGATGCTCATATCCAAATCGGGCCAGACAGAAGCCATCCTGGAAACCGCAAGGGCATGCCACGACGCGGGCATTACGACCCTCGCGTTTACCGGCAACGAAGACAGCGAGCTCGCCAAGACGGCAGACGCGATCTTTACGATACATGACGATCACCCAATGGATCTTAAGAACGTTAAGCCTAACTGCTTTACCGGAAGTTGTATTCTCGCATTCGAAGAACTATTGAGTATCTGCCTTGACAATCTAAAACAAGAAGGCCTGGCCCCCTAAATCATGCGATAGGAAGCCAAGCCCTGGAATTGCGCTATGCAATTGAAAGCCACTTGCGCGTTTTACTCGTCACCGAGAACTTCGTGCACCTCAGAAGCGACTTCGCCGACACGAGGACCGTAAATGACCTGGATTGCCTTGTCGCTCAGGCGGATAACGCCCATAGCTTCAAGATTCTTGGTGAACACCTCGTCGTCTGCAACCTTAGAACCATCCTTGACAATCACGCGAAGACGTGAGATGCAGTTGTCAAGATCATCAATGTTTTCAGCTCCACCAAGCGCTTCGACAATGCCAACAGCAAGCGCGCTGTCCTTGGTCGCACGGCCCTGGACTGCCTTCTCGGGAGTGTTACCAGACTCGCCCTTTGCCTCAGCGGCCTTTGCCTCGAACTCGGCTCTGCTGTTGATCAACTCAATATCGTCACCATCATCTCGACCGGGCGTCTTGATATCGAACTTAGTAATAAAGAACCGGAAGAGGAAGAAAGCTGCCAGGAAAAAGGCGGGGAGCAGAATAAGGTACGGAAGCAGATTAAGCTTCTCGGGGCGGAATAAGAATGGGATCAGGTCCTTGATATTTCCCTGGTACACCGAAACGCCCATTGCCTCCGAGAGAACTTCACCCAGTCCGGAAAGCGGAGCGTAAACGCCAAAGTAGAGCCAGGGAGCGGCAAACAGGAACGTAAAGAGAATAGGCTCCGTAACGCCAAAGAAAACAGTCGAAATCACTGTGGGGATTAAAAGGCCAGCAACCTTCTTGCGGTTCTGGGGCTTGGCACAAGACCACATAGCAAGGGCGATGCCCGGGAACAACGCGTAATCGTTAATGCCATAGCCAGCCATGAAGGCCCTAACCAAGAGCTTGTCGCTGCTGGGAGAAGCGAGCTGTGCAAGCTGAATAGCGCTATTGCCCACCACGCGCGTTCCATCGACGACCATGGAGCCACCAAGCTCAGTCCAATACATGGGCGTCTCGAGCAGCGGATGCAAGCCAAACGGCACAAGGCTCTCGAGCACCCAGCGATAGACAAACGTACCGACCAGACCGGAGCCTTTCACGAACGTCGCAATACCCGAAAAGCATCCACCGATGACGGGCCAGACGAAGTACATGATGCCGCCCAGGACGCCACCGGCGACCAACGATACAATGGGGACCGTTCGACTGCCCGCAAAAAACGCCAGCGCCGTTGGAAGCTTGGTCTTGTAAAAACGGCCGGTGATCCAAGCGACCAGGCAGCCCACGATAATGCCGCCAAAGACACCAGAGCTGTAGCCAAAAAAGCCGAGCGAGGTAGTGTAGAGTGCGGACTGCTCACTCGCCTGAATGGACGTAAGGCCGACCTTCTGAAGAGCTTCCACCGTTGTATTGTCGGCAGCCAAGCCAGCTGCTCCAAGCAGAATCTCAACCGTCTTGAGCATGGTGAGATAGCAGACAAGGGCAGAGAAAGCAGCCCAGCCCTTCTCTTTGCGAGACAAGGAGAAGGCGCAGCCGACGGCAAACAAAACACCGAGGTTTCCAATGATTACCTCGCCGAGACCCTTAAATACCGAGAAGAACGTAAAGAGCGGCGAAGCGGCATACCAGTCCCAATTAACGCCAAGGGACACAAGGGTCAGTTCGGTCGTAAAAACGCTACCGATACCCAAAAAGAGACCGGAAATGGCAATGAGCGTAATCGGAACGAGCATTGCCTTTCCGAACGATTGGAATTTTTCTTTCATCAATTCCCTCCTCAATGAGCCTCTATAAACGACTATTGCAGCCCACGTCCCCACACAGGCGAAACGGAAGACATGTTCGGCAATAGACACAAAGTGATTGTAGAAAGGGACACACAAAATGCGCATCGGCATCGCGTAATGCGGTTAAATCGACCGACGATTGCAAGTATTTACGAATCCGTAAACGGCAGCAAATAGGCAGCGAACGGCAATCTGCAGCGTAGGACAGTCCCCGCAGTTCAACAATTGTCGGTATTTTGACTCATATTTATTGAATTGTTGCTCGCCCAAAAGTGCGGAGCATCAACGCGCCCCTAAGCCAACCCCAGCAATATGCCCGCCGAATGCACGACAAACGCCACGATCCAGGCGACCGTCACTTGAAATGCGAACACGGCAACGGCGTAGCGCGCGCCCAGCTCGCTCTTGACGGCGCCGATGGCCGCCACGCAGGGCGGGTACAGCAGCGTAAAGACCAGGAACACGTAAGCGGTAAACGGCGAAAACATGGTCGACAGTACCGCAGGCGACGTTACGCCCAAAAGCACCGTGAGGGTCGAGATGACGCTCTCCTTGGCGATAAGTCCGGTGACGAGCGCCGTCGAGGCGCGCCAGTCGCCGAAGCCGAGCGGGGCCAACACCGGCGCGATGATGCTACCCAGACCGGCAAGCAGACTCTGCGACTGATCGGCGACCACATTAAAGCGGATGTCGAACGTCTGCAGGAACCAGATGACCACCGTAGCGGCAAAGATAATGGTAAAGGCCTTGGTAATAAAGTCCTTGGCCTTATCCCATGCCAGCATCACCGTCGTCTTGACGCTTGGCAGGCGATAGTTGGGAAGCTCCATGATAAACGGTACCGGGTCGCCCTTAAATGCCGTGCGGTTGAGCACCAAAGCCGCGATGCAACCGACTGCAATGCCAATCAAATAGAGCGAGACCATGGCGGGAACTGTCGCCTGCGGGAAAAACGCCCCGCACAGCAGACCGTAGACCGGCAACTTGGCCGAGCAGCTCATGAACGGCGTGAGCATGACCGTCATCTTGCGGTCGTGCTCGGATGGGAGCGTACGGGTCGACATGATAGCCGGCACGGTGCAGCCAAAACCGACGAGCATGGGGACGAAGCTGCGGCCCGAAAGGCCAAAGCGACGCAGTACCTTATCCATGACAAAGGCTACGCGTGCCATGTAGCCGGAGTCTTCCAGAATGGAAAGGAACAAAAAGAGCACGACGATAATCGGCAGGAAGGTCAGCACGCTGCCCACACCCGTAAGCACGCCGTCGACAGCCAGCGAGCGCACCACATCGTTGGTTCCGAACGCCTTGAGGCCCGCATCGGCCGAGGCGATGATGACCGCGATGCCGTCCTCCATGAGTCCCTGCAACGCCGCGCCGATCACGCCAAACGTCAGCCAAAAGACGAGGCCCATGATCACCAGAAACGCCGGAATGGCTGTGTAACGACCTGTCAGGATGCGGTCAATCTTGACGGAGCGCACGTGTTCGCGGCTCTCGTGCGGCTTGACGACGCAACGCCCACACACGTCGCCGATAAAGCTAAAACGCATATCGGCCAGCGCAGATAGGCGGTCGGTGCCGGCCTCGCCCTCCATCTGGGTAATGATGTGCTCGATAGCGTCGAGCTCATTGCGATCCAGGTGAAGCGCCTCGGTTACCAGCTCATCGCCCTCGACCAGCTTGGTCGCCGCAAAGCGCACCGGGATGTGCGCCGTCACGGCATGGTCCTCGATCAGGTTAGCAATGCCGTGAATGCAGCGATGCAGTGCACCGCCGTCCGGACCGTCGGGCGCGCAAAAGTCCAGGCGACCGGGGCGCTCGCGGAACCGTGCCACGTGCAGGGCGTGGTCCACCAGCTCGCCGATGCCCTCGTTGCGGGCAGCGCTAATGGGGACAACAGGCACGCCCATCAGGCTCTCGAGCAAGTTGACGTCTACGGCGCCGCCGTTGGCGGTCACCTCGTCCATCATGTTGAGCGCGATAACCATGGGGCGATCGAGCTCCATAAGCTGCAGTGTCAGGTACAGGTTACGCTCGATGTTGGTGGCGTCAATGATGTCGATGATGGCGTCCGGGCGCTCGTCGAGGATGAACTGACGGCTCACGACCTCTTCGCCTGTGTACGGCGACAGGGAGTAAATGCCAGGCAGGTCGGTAACGCTCGCCTCGGGATGGTTACGGATGGTGCCATCTTTGCGGTCGACAGTCACGCCGGGAAAGTTACCGACGTGCTGGTTGGAGCCCGTCAGCTGGTTGAATAACGTGGTCTTGCCGCAGTTTTGGTTGCCGGCGAGGGCAAAGTGCAGCGGCGCGCCCTCGGGCACGGCCGTCTTTGCCGCACGGGGCGAATACGTTCCCTCGCCCAGGGCCGGATGCTCCGTCGTGCCGATTGCGGCGTTAGCGCGCGGACCCGTATCGGTGTCGTGAATACCCACAAGCTCGATGCGAGCGGCATCGTCCTTGCGCAGTGTCAACTCGTAGCCACGCAGGCGGATCTCGAGCGGGTCGCCCATGGGGGCGTACTTCATCATGGTGACCTCGGTGCCCGGCGTTAGACCCATGTCCAAAATATGCTGTCGGAGTGCCTGATCGTCCGATGCCACCGATGCGACAACGGCGTCCTTTCCAATCTCGAGTGTATCGAGCTTCACGTCCGTGTTCCTCCCCCGGCGCCCACAGGGCGTTGTATTTATGTTCACCATGGCTAACCGTTTGCCATGGCTAACCAAGTTTAACCATGCATGATAGCGCGAACACGCAACGATGTTCAATCGACAGATCGGTGCGAGGGGGGAGATTCTGGGCCATTGCTTCCCAGACGGACCTGCTGCGGAAACTGAATCCCACTCCGGAGCACCTAAACGGGATGGGCTTTCCGGTTGAGGCATCTAGCGGAAACTGCAGCCCGGAATCGGCACTCAGACTGGGATGCAATTTCCCAATGGGGCCCTCGGGGAAACTGCGGCCCGGAATCTGCTCTCGAAACGGGACGCGGTTTCCCCGAGGACCGAAACAGCCGCCCGCCCCTCGACAAAATGATCCGTTCCCTCCGTCGCATGCGGAACATCCAAGGAGTGTCCCAGGGTGCTGGCACAATAGAAACGTCCCCAGCTGCCGGCAGCATTTCGCCGCAACAGCAAAAGCCCGCGCTGGCAACAAATGTCACCTGCGCGGGCTTGGTGGGCGCTCACAAAGGCACGTTACAGAGGCCCACGTCAGTTATGGATTACCGGACGGCACCGGCACGCGATGCCTCCGTCGGCTTACCAAGCGATGAAGCTTGCCGCAGTCTTAGACTATCGGCGCAATGCCGGCAAAGTGCAGATACAGCGAAATGATTGCCACGACAATGACCACCGCCGCGATCAGCTTGTCGTGCAGATGCGGAAGCACCGGTTTACCGCGGCCTCGCTCGCCCAGCATATAAACGGGAATGGCCGGAGCAAAAAGAATCGTCGTGATCATAACGCCCTGAAGACCCGTCGACCACACCAGGAACAATGTGTAGATGAAGCCGAGCGTACCGAAGAAGCGGGCTTTGCCGACGCTGGGCGCATGCGGCCCGTCCAGATGCTCGTTCTTCCAGCCAATCACCATGTAATAGGCAGCCGAGCAGACATACGGAACCAGAATCGTGTTGACTGCGCAGCTATAGAAGAACTGGTAGGTGCTCGCCGCCACATACGACACGATCAAGAAGAGCTGCGTGATGCCGGAGCTCACGAGAACCGTTACCACCGGGGCGTCGTGCTTGTTCGTCTTGGCAAACGCCAGAGGGAAGGATCCCTGGCGCGCCGCCTCGAACGGCGTCTCGGACGCAATGATGACATAGCCCAGCAGCGCGCCGACCAACGAAAGGATAACGCCAAGGTTTACGATGGCAGCGCCAACCGGACCGATTGCGCACTCGAGAATTCCCGCCATGGAGGGCGTTGCAAGCTGTGCCATCTCCTCGCGCGGCATAATGCCGAGCGACAGCATCGAGATGATCAGATACAGCGTGAATACAGCCGCAAATCCGAGCGCCGTCGAGCGACCGACGTCACGCACGTACTTTGCACGGCCCGAGATAACGACTGCGCCCTCGATGCCCGTGAAGACCCAGACAAGGGCGATCATGGTCGAGACAACCTGCTCGCCAAAGCCAGGACCAGCCGGCTCTCCCCAGAAGTTGTCCATAAAGATATCGACGTTGAACTTACCCAGGAGCACGATACTCAGCACAAAGAGCCCCAGCGGCACCAGCTTCGCCAACGTGACGATCGTGTTAATGCCCGCAGCCTCCTTAACGCCACGAAGCACAAGGGCGGTAAGGAACCACAAAAACACGCTGGCGCAGACGATGGAAAGCAGGTTGTTACCCGCGCCAAACGCAGGGAAGAAATAGCCCAGCGCGCTAAACAGCAAGAGCGCAAAGCTCACGTTGGAAAGACATGCGCTGATCCAGTAGCCCCAAGCGGAGTTGAATCCAATGTAATCGCCAAAACCGGCTGCAGCGTATGCATAGATGCCGCCGGTCAGGTCGGGACGGGCCTGAGACAAACCGTTGAACACCATCATCAGCGCAAAGACGCCAATAAAGCAAATTCCCCACGAGACGATAACCGCACCGGTATTTGCCCCGCCTGCTGCCATATCGCCGGCAAGCGAAAAGATGCCGCCACAAATACTGGCGGTAATGACCATCATGGTCAGACGAAAGAGATCGAGGCCATTAGGGTCGATAATCTCTTCATTTTGAGCTTTAGAGGCCATTGTATGTGCACCCCCTTCATCATGTGATCGAACGAAAGATGGCCCGGACGTCCCGAATCGGGTGCCGGGCCATCGGTCAAGCGATCATCAGACTGTTACAGCTATCGCGTTAGAAGCGCAGCGACAGGCAAGAAAGGCCGCCGTCGACCTTGCGATACTCGGAGGTGTCAACGACGAGTGTCTTGTAGCCCAGATCCTGCACGGCCTTGAGCACAGTCGGATAGCCCTCGGCAACGATGACCGTACCGTTGACCCAGATGCAGTTTGCGCCGTACGCCTCGTCCTCGGGCACGACGATCTTGTTGTACTGGGCAAAGTCGGGCTTATCGATGAACTCACCAGAGACGAGCATGTTGTTGTCCTCGATGTAGTTGACGCCCGTCTTGAGGTGCAGGACCTCCTCCAGCGGAACCTCAGAACCCTCGAGGCCCCAGCCCTCGAGAATCTCACAGAACTGGCGGATGCCCTCTTCGTTGGTACGAGCGGAGCGACCGACGTAGGAATGGTCACCGACCATCATGACGTCGCCGCCGTCGAGCGTGCCCGGAGAAACGATGTGCTTGACATGCTCGTCGTCAAAGAAGCGACGGACGGCCGGCTCGATCTCGTCCTTCTCGCCGTTGCGGCTATCGGCGCCGGGGTTGGTAATGATGGCGCCGCAGCGAGTGATAACGGCCGGATCTTCGACGAAGCAGCTGTCAGGATACTGCTCGAGGGCGGGCAGCACCGAGACATCCACGCCGCACTGCTCGAGCGCATGCTCGTAATCGTAGTGCTCCTCGATGGCACGCTCGTAGATGGGCTGGCCAAGCTCGGGGGCACTCGTGATGCCATTGCTCAGGGACTTGCCAGGACGGCGGATGATGACGTGGCTGAACTTGGTCATGATGATCCTCCTTGGATCTCTTAGCAGAGAGCGGGACTTCTTCGCGCCCGCCTTCCTTTCGATGTCTTTATCTTAGGGCGGTTTTCTTGTTTTGTATATTGTATACAATCATGAACGGTAGGTATTCTTCGGTAAGCGTATTCTTACGTATCGGCGCAAAGTAGCACGATTTAACTGGTCGTTCTATAATTCAACTGAGCTATTCAAGCGAAACGTATTTAATTTTAGAAATATACCATTAAGGAACATAAGCTCATGGAAACGCTCAGAAGGCCCCTGAAGGACCACGTATACGACTATATTTCGAGCCGTATTGACGCCGGCGAGCTTTCGGCCGGCGACCGGCTGAGCGAGCAGGCGATCTGCGATGCCATGGGCGTGTCGCGCACACCGGTCCGCGAAGCGCTCATCCAGCTGGCAAGCGACGGCTACCTGGACAATCTCCCCCGCCGCGGATTCCGCGTCCGTGGGTTCGATCAGCAAAACGCCGTTGAAGTCTTTGAGATTATGGGGCCGCTCGACGGGCAGGCCGCATATCTCGCCTGTCCGAATCTAACTGACGACGATATTACGCAGCTGAAATTTCTCGTCGGCTCCATGGACCTCGCGATCCAAGGCGGTCTCATCCGTAAGTATGACGACATTCAGCGAGACTTTCACCTTACGTACTTCAACCGCTGTGGCAACGATCGTCTGCGCGACATGATTTCACAGCTCGAGCGTTGCTTTATCAAGCGCGATTACGAGACTGTTGACCAGGAGACGGCGTGTAAGCTGCTCAATAAAGCCAACAACGAACATGCTCATATTCTTGAGTTGTTCGAAGCACGAGATGCGACGGGCGTGCGCGACTACGTTCGCGATGTCCATTGGAACACAGAAAACGCCCAGTTCACCGTCTGGTAGGAAAGCAACAAGGGACGACGTCGGTCTTAAACCTTGGCGCCAGCACCGCCCAAACTGATCCGTTTTCCTCCGTCCCCGAGGGGTCATTCTTTTGGCAGCCAAGACAACGCCGATATTTTGACGCCGACAGCAAAAGCCCGCCAGAGCGAGCAAGGTGCCTTGAAACGAGGCGGCGTTGACCTTTTGGTCATGCCGCCGAAGCTGAAAGGCAGATTGCCGTCCTGGCGGGTTTGCAGCGTCATGCGGTTACGGCGTTTGGTAAAACGCCGTAACTAAAACCCGTGGCGCTCCAGGAAGCGGAAGGCTAGGCGAATCCAGGGACGGACTGCCACCTGCTTGTCCTCGTTGTCGACCGCGGTGTTGGCGTTGCCGAGCGAAAGGCCGTGGCCACCTTGGTCAAAGACGTGCATCTCGCATGCAACGCCCTCCTCGGCCATGCGCTGCGCAAACGGGTAGACCTGCGCGATCGGCGCCGTCTTGTCGTCGGACACGCCCCACACAAAAGTCGGCGGCATCTGGCGCGAAACATGCGTGGTGGGGCAGATGTCGGCCAGATGCTCGTCAGTTGCCTCGCCGCCCGTCACCATCGACAGGTAGTCGTTGAGCAAATCGCGCCCCGTCTTGCCGCCCGTCTTGGGCACGCGCAAGTCAATGCGCGGATCGCGCGTCTGCATGTCGCGCACATAGGCAAAGTCGAGCAATGGATAGCCCAGCACCACGGCATCGGGACGAATGTCGTCCGGACGCGCCCCGGCAAGTGCCGCGAAGGGGCCGGTCTTCCACTGTGTTGCCAGCGAGGCGCAAATCATGCCGCCAGCAGAAAAGCCCACGACGCACACGCACTTGGGGTCGACATGCCACTCGTCGGCATTCGCGCGCACCGTGGCGACCATCTTGGCAAGATCTGCCTGGGGGTGCGGAAAGCTCACGTCACCCGTAGAACTCGTGACATAGTTGAGCACAAAGGCCTGGTAGCCGCGGTCCAAAAATGCAAACGCCACCGGGTCCTGCTCGTGCGGAGCGACATGCGTAAACCCGCCTCCGCCGCAGATGATCGCCGCGGGGCGGCGGCCATTCGGTTTATCGGGCAGCGGCTCGGCACCCAAATACGTAAACGTCGCCGGATAATCCTCGGTCGGCTCCTCGCCCCACAGCGCATGGTTCTCGACAATCATATGTGCTCCCTTCGCGCAAATTATGCGCACTCTTTTTTCGCATCTAAGCGTACCCCACTTGAACCCGTGGCGCAGAAACACACCAGCAATAAGTTTCCCTCCAACTGATATATCACATAATCCCAGCTCAGAGGTATCGCTGAGCAGCGTAGAATAGGGGGCGTTGACCAAGCCGCGAAACACATATGAAACGTTTCCGGCAAACCAAACGCGCGATATGCGCCTATTTAAGTTGGAGGCAACTATGGGTCTGCTCGATTCGCTTAAGTCCACCTTCACCTCGACCGGCGAGGCGTCCGTTCCGCCCTCAGCAAGCTTCGCCACCCGCGAAGGCGTCATCTATGCCCCCGTCAACGGCGTGCTCGTCAACCTGGACGAGGTTCCCGACGAGACGATCGCCTCGGGCATGCTTGGCCAGGGCTATGGCATCGAGCCCATTACCGGCACCATCTATGCGCCCGCCAACGGCCGCATCGGCGCCACCACTGTCACCAACCACTCCATCGGCATGATCACCGAGGACGGTCTTCGCGTGTTCATCCATGTCGGCCTGGGCACCGTGGAAATGAACGGCAAGGGTTTTGCCCGCTTTGTCGAGATGGGCGATGTGGTCAAGGCAGGCCAGCCGCTCATCAGCTTCGACCGCGAGGCCATTAAGGCCGCTGGTCACGAGGACATCGTGACCGTCATCGTCTCCGAGCTCGATCGTCTTAAGAGCATCGACCATGTCGGCGAGTCTGGAACGCTTATCGGCGGCAACCCGCTCGTCAAGCTTGGCGACCCGCTGCTGGTAGCCAAGACCAAGTAGCCAGGCCCCGCGCCACACAGCCAAAAGGCACCTCGTCAAGTGCCCGCGACCATTTGGCCGCGGGCACTTTTCGTTTGAAAAACCATCCCGCCAATGCCTTATCTGTATAGCCCAAATGAGCCGAGCTGCTAGAATATCGAACTGTATGGATAACTATCATTCAACCGTTATGGGAGGATACGTGAACCGCACCAAAATCGCGCAGCTCTATGCCGATGCCGAGTCGCTCGGCGGCCAGACCGTCACCGTCGCCGGCTGGGTCAAGTCCGTCCGCGACATGAAGAACTTTGGCTTTGTTACGCTCAACGACGGCAGCTGCTTCCGCGACCTGCAGGTCGTCATGAACCGCGAGGCGCTCGACAACTACGACGAGATCGCCCATCAAAACGTCTCGGCCGCACTCATTTGCACCGGCACCGTCAAGCTGACCCCCGATGCGCCCCAGCCTTTCGAGCTTTCTGCCACCTCCATCGAGGTCGAGGGCACGAGCGCCCCGGATTACCCGCTGCAGAAGAAGCGCGCAACCGTCGAGTTCCTGCGCACCCAGCAGCACCTGCGCCCGCGCACCAACCTGTTCCGCGCCGTCTTCCGCATCCGCTCTGTCGCGGCTGCCGCCATCCACCGCTTCTTCCAGGAGCAGGGCTTTGTCTACGTCAACACCCCCATCATCACCACGAGTGACTGCGAGGGCGCCGGCGAGATGTTCCGCGTGACCACGCTCGACCCCAAAAATCCGCCCCTCACTGAGTCCGGCGAGGTCGACTGGAGCCAGGACTTCTTTGGCAAGCATGCAAGCCTCACCGTGTCCGGCCAGCTCAATGCCGAGAACTTTGCCATGGCCTTTGGCGACGTGTACACCTTTGGCCCCACCTTCCGCGCCGAAAACTCCAACACCACGCGCCACGCCGCCGAGTTTTGGATGATCGAGCCCGAGATGGCCTTTGCCGATCTGAACGACTACATGGATAACGCCGAGGCCATGCTCAAGTACGTCCTTAAGGACGTTATGGCCACCTGCCCCGACGAGCTCAACATGCTCAACAAGTTTGTGGACAAGGGCCTGGTCGAGCGCCTGGACCACGTGGCAAACTCCGACTTTGCCCGCGTTACCTACACCGAGGCCGTCGAGATCCTGGAGCAGGCAGTCGCTGCTGGCCACAAGTTTGATTACCCCGTCAGCTGGGGCATCGACCTGCAGACCGAGCACGAGCGCTTCCTGACCGAGGAGCACTTTAAGCGCCCGACCTTCGTAACCGACTACCCGGCAGAGATCAAGGCCTTCTACATGCGTATGAACGACGACGGCAAGACCGTCGCCGCCGCCGACTGCCTAGTGCCGGGCATCGGCGAGATCATCGGTGGCTCCCAGCGCGAGGAGCGCCTGGACCTGCTCGAGGGTCGCATTAAGGATCTTGGCATGGCCCCCGAGCAGTACAAGTACTACCTTGACCTGCGCCGCTACGGTTCCTGCAAGCACGCCGGCTACGGTCTGGGCTTCGAGCGCTTGGTGATGTACCTCACCGGCGTGGGCAACATCCGCGACGTCCTGCCGCACCCGCGCACCGTGGGCAACGCCGACTTCTAATCGTCGGACGCTAGCTCGCGTCGCCACACGCCAACGCTCATCGTACAAGCGTCTCTCGGCATCGGTCGAGAGACGCTTTTTTCAACAGCATCCGTCAAGCTTTTGGCAAGCTTTTGGTCAGTTGAGCATGGCTGTTGAAAACTCGACCCGCCGTTTGCCGACGACTACCGACCGCCCAGAGCGCTCTGCGCCCCTGGGAAAGCCCCACGTCCTAGGCTCCATACCGTCGCCACCCAAAACGGAAAGGACGTGGGCACGATGACCGAAGCCGCTGTTGAAACCTACGACACCACGACGAGAGGCGCCGCCTCGATGGCAGCCTATCGCGCCGTTCGCATCCTGCAACTATTAAGCGAAAACACTGGCGAGGACAAGGCCATGCTTTCCGATGAGTTGATCCGGCGCCTCGCCCATCCCGACGACCCCGCCCGCATGCCCATCTCGGCGGCGCGGCGCAGCATCTACACCGCCATCTCCGCGCTTCGCCATGCCGGATACGAAATTGAGTACAAACGCGGCGTGGGCTACAAACTTCTTACCCGTCCGCTCACCGATGAAGAGATCATCCGGCTCCACGGTATGGTCATGCGCAACCGCTCCACGCCTATCGCTATCCGCAAGAGCATGGCGCAGCACTTAGTTGCCATGGCGAGTGCCGACGTTCGCGGCTACCTCGATACGCCCGAACCCGTTCCGAGCGCAGGCAGCAAGGCTACCAAGGCAACACGCACGCCCATCAAGCGTATCGACACGTGCGAGCTCGTCGAGCAGGCCATCGACCACGGAACCACGGTGAGTTTTGATATTTCGAGCGTCACGGCACGTGGCGAAACCGAAGTAGCACGGATGACACTCCGCCCCTTTGCCATCAGGCAGCGCGATGGCATCTCGTATCTGCTGGGAACGGTCTACGACGCCCGAGGCACCGACGATACGCTGCGCACCGTCGAGATCGCCCGTATGAGAAACGTCAGCACGCGCCTGCTCGACGGCAAGAAGCTCTTCGCCGCCCTGGACGAGGACGACGCCTCCTCCGCCGCATAAGACCCTCCGCCGCCCATTCGACTACCCGTACCGCCCATCCGATTCTGTATTAAAAAACCCGCCAGGCTGTTGTAAAAATGGACATCAGCGCTACTATAGTTCCACTTGCACTTTGTCCCAGTGCAGTGTTTCCAGCCATTTTTATACTGGGGGTAATGATATGAAGGACATCACCATCAGCCGCAGGAGCCTTCTGGTCTCCGCCGGCCTGCTCGCGCTCGCCCCGCTCGCCGGATGCGGCGGCAACTCTGGTTTCGGCCCCGCAGCCGCCGGTTCCGACTACACCATCGGCGTTCTGCAGCTCACCGAGCACTCCGCGCTCGATGCCGCCAACGACGGCTTTGTCAAGGCCATCAAGAAGAGCGGCCTTAAGGTCAAGATCGACCAGAAGAACGCCCAGAACGACCAGTCCACGTGTAAGTCCATTGCCGACAAGTTTGTGGGCGACAACGTCAACCTGATTTATGCCATCGCCACGCCCGCCGCGCAGGCTGCCGCCGGCGCCACGGCCGATATCCCCATCGTGGGCTGTGCCATCACCGACTACGCCGCCTCCGGCCTGGTCCAGGACAACGACAAGCCGGGCACCAACGTCACGGGCGCTTCCGACCTCACCCCGGTCGCCGAGCAGCTCGAGATGATGCAGAAGGTCCTGCCCGACGTTAAAAAGGTCGGCCTGCTCTACTGCACCGCCGAGTCCAACTCCGACGTCCAGATCAAGGCCGCCAAGAAGGAACTCGACAAGCTGGGCCTGGAGTACACCGATTTCACCGTCTCGAGCTCCAACGAGATTCAGTCCGTCGTCGAGTCTGCCGTGGGCAAGGTCGACGCGCTGTACTCCCCCACCGACAACACCATCGCCGCGGGTGCCTCGCAGGTCGGCCAGATCTGCAAGGAAAACAAGCTTCCCTTCGTGACTGGCGAGGAGGGTATGTGCATGGCCGGCGGCCTGTTCACCCTCTCCATCAATTACGAGGACCTGGGCTACGCCGCGGGCGAGATGGCCGTTAAGATCCTGAAGGGCGAGGCCAAGCCCGAAGACATGCCGATCAAGCACCTCTCGAGCAAGGACCTGGTCGTCGTCAAGAACGACGAAATGGCCGAGGCCCTGGGCATCGACCTTTCCGCTCTGGACGCGTAATGCCATACGCGGCATGCGTTTAGAGCCCGTGCTCGCGCTTTAGCCGCGTTATTCAATATCTGAGCCACAGGGGCGGGCGCTGTAGACCGGCGTCCGCCCTGCTTGTTTCGGATGAGACAAAACATCCGTCCGCAGCTCTTTTATACATTGTTACCGCTATCATGGTGACTCACGTGTCCACCCTATCCTAGGAGGTATGAAGCATGCTCATTGCATTGCAGGGCGCCGTTTCGCAGGGCGTCCTCTGGGGCATTATGGTGCTTGGCGTGTTTATCACGTTCCGCCTGCTCGACATTCCCGATATGACCTGCGACGGCAGCTTTGCCCTCGGCGGCTGCGTCTGCGCCGTGCTCATCGTCAATAACAACGTCGACCCGCTGCTCGCCGTGCTGGCCGGCATGTGCGCCGGCGCCATCGCGGGCGCCGTCACGGGCATTTTGACCACCGTCTTTGAGATTCCCGCGATCCTCGCCGGAATCCTCACCCAGATCAGTCTGTGGTCCATCAACCTGCGCATCATGGGCAAATCCAATACGCCCATTCTTGCCAAGGGCACCGTGTTCTCGGCCGTCAGCAACATGACGGGCCTGCCGCAGTCCACCGTCGCCATCATCCTGGGTATTTTGCTCGCCGTGGCTATCGTTACCATCCTGTATTGGTTCTTTGGCACCGAGATCGGCTCGGCACTGCGCGCCACCGGCAACAACGAGTACATGATCCGCGCCCTGGGCGTCAACACCAACTCCACCAAGATGATCGCCCTCGTGCTCTCCAACGCCCTCATCGGCCTTTCGGGCGCGCTCATCTGCCAGAGCCAGAAGTATGCCGACATTGGTATGGGCACCGGTGCCATCGTTATCGGTCTTGCCGCCATTGTTATCGGTGAGGTGCTCGGCCGTCTGCTGCCCGGCGGCCTCACGCAGTTTAGCGTCCGTCTTGCCTCCGCCGTCTTTGGCTCCGTGGTGTACTTCCTTATCCGCGCCATCGTGCTGCAATTGGGCATGGACGCCAACGACATGAAGTTGCTCTCCGCCGTGATCGTCGCCGTGGCCCTGTGCGTGCCCGTGGTTTGGGAGCGCTATAAGCTCCGCAGCTCCTACACGAAGGGGGATGAGGCAGATGCTTAAGCTCTCGCACGTCAAGAAGACCTTTAACAAGGGCACCGTCACCGAGAAGCGCGCGCTCACCGGCGTCGACCTCACCTTGAATGACGGCGACTTTGTAACCGTGATCGGCGGCAACGGCGCCGGCAAGTCCACGCTGCTCAACATGATCGCCGGCGTGTACCCGCTCGATTCGGGCGTTATTGTGCTCGACGGCACCGACATCTCGCGCCTGAGCGAGTCGCAGCGCGCCAAGTACCTGGGCCGCGTGTTTCAGGACCCCATGCGCGGTACCGCTGCCGACATGCAGATCGCCGAGAACTTGGCCCTCGCCAAGCGTCGCGGCCAGCGTCGCGGCCTTTCGTGGGGCGTCACCAAGGCCGAGAAGGACGAGTACGTTGAGCTGCTCAAGCGCCTGGACCTTGGTCTGGACACGCGTCTCAACGCCAAGGTCGGCCTGCTCTCGGGCGGCCAGCGCCAGGCACTCACCCTGCTGATGGCCACGCTCACCAGGCCGCGCCTGCTGCTGCTCGACGAGCACACCGCGGCCCTCGACCCCAAGACGGCCTCTAAGGTGCTCAACCTGACCGAGGAGATCGTCGACGAGAACCACCTGACCACGCTCATGGTCACGCACAACATGAACGACGCTATCCGTCTGGGCAACCGTCTGATCATGATGCACGAGGGCCACGTGATCTACGACGTGGCGGGCGATGAGAAGAAGTCACTCACCGTAGCCGACCTGCTGCAGAAGTTCGAGGAGGTCTCGGGCGGCGAGCTCGCCAACGACCGCATGCTGCTAAGCTAAAACCTGCCAAAACGGGACAGGTTTATTTTGGTAGGTTTTATCTGCGCAAACGCCAAAACCGCCGCAAAGGGACAGACGCCCTTGCGGCGGTTTTCGCATATTATGTCGATAATCCGATATTCAATCAGACATTCTGGCTAAGGACTAAGGAAACTGCCATGAAAAGACTCCCCCGCTTTGCGTTAGCCGCCGCGTTGTTTGCCGGCGCGCTCGCAGGCATCCCAAGCCTCGCTTTCGCGGGAAACCTGCCCGCCGCTATTGACGGCTCCGTGGCCGTCATGCACACCAACGACATCCACGGCAGCTACAAGTACAGCTACAACGCAAGCAAGGGCACCGGCACTGTCGGCTTTGACGGACTGGCGGTTCTCTATAGCGCCCAAAGCAGCGCCCCCGATCTTCTGCTCGATGCAGGCGATACCTTCCACGGGCAGTCCTTTGCCACCATGAGCGAGGGCAAGAGCATCGCCGAGCTCATGGGCACCTTCTACGCCGACGGCTACGACGCGACCACGCCAGGCAACCACGACTGGAGCTACGGCGCGGACAAACTCCGCACCATGACCGGCTACAGCACCACCGGCACGCCCTTCGCCATGCTCTGCGCGAACGCGAAGTCTACGAGCGGCGTATGGAGCTCGAGCATCACGAAGACGCTCGATCGCACCTGGGAGGATAGCGAAGATTACTCCACATTCGACTACAAAATCAAGGTCGGCGTCGTAGGTGCCATGGATGAGTCGCTGGGATCCTCGCTGCGCGCGGACCTGGTCGCGGGTACGTCGTTCTCGAGTGCCGCGAACGCCATCAATACCGAGGCAGAACAGCTGCGCAGGGAGGGCTGCGATGTTGTTGTGTGTATCGCGCACACACTCGACGCCAAGACCTTTGCCACGCGGCTCCGTGGCGTCGATGCCCTTATCGCAGGCCACGAGCACATCAACCTTAACGAGAAGGTGACGGGAGCCGACGGCGAGACGATCCACGTTGTCGAGGCAGGCAGCGCCTTTGCCGAGGTGGGGCTGCTTTCCATTCCGTACAAGTACGACACCAATGGCACCGAGACGACCGACGATGACACGGTCACGGTCCCTGCAGACGGCAGCGACGAGAAGCTCTACACCGCCAAGAACGTCAACGACCTTTTGGCAGACCCCGACAAGGGCTCCGACTACCAAAGCTGCCTTGAAGCCGTCCGCAACAAGATCAAGCCGCTCGACGAGGCCTTTGAAAACGAATCGAACAAGGTGCTCGGCACATCCACCACCAACTATTTCTACGGCGAGGACGCCGCAGGCACGCATGGTTGGGAAATGGTGCGCACCACCGATTTCCGCCCCAGCAAGGAGGGCGATACCACCAAGGCCCAGACCATCGGCCACGTGATTTGCGGCTCCTATCTTGCCCTGACGGGCGCGGACCTCGCTATCGAAAACGCTGGCGGCATCCGCGGCGGCATCGCGGCGGGCAACGTGACCGCCGGCAACGTCATCGCCATCTCGCCCTACGGCAACACCGTGGAAACCTGGACCATGACCGGCGCGGACTTCCTCGCAGCACTCGAGCACTCGCTGCAAATCAGCGACGAATGCAATCACAGCTACGAGCTTCAGCAAGCCTACGTGGCAGCCGGCCATACCGAGCAGGAGGCGCAAGACAAGTACAAGTGGCGCGATGACTCTGGCAGCGTTCTCTCCTTTGGCGGCATCAACGTGACGATTGATTGGACGCAGCCCGAAGGCAAGCGCATTGTGAGTGCCACACTCACCAAGGACGGCAGTACGCTCGACCCCGCCAAGACCTATACCGTCGCCACCAACAACTACATCATTACCAACACGACCGACTTTCCCACCTTTGCACACGCCACCAAGTACACCGAGTGGGGCACGTGCGAGGCGGCGCTGAGGGCGCTGATTGGGCAGAACGGCTGGGAGAGCAAGATGGTCGGGCTCGCCGGCACCATCAGCTTTGGCTCCGCTGCCGTGGACCCCACGCCCACACCGGCCCCGACGCCTAAGCCCTCGCCTAAGACGGACACGGCGACCACGAAGGTCATCACCAAGAAGACGACCGGTAAGCTCGCCGCAACGGGAGATCGCACGCTGGCAGTAGTTGGCGCATGCCTTATCGGCGGCATCATCGTCATCATGCTCGGCATTATCTGGAAGCGTCGACGCTAAGCTACACCGCCGGGCCTTGCAGCCCCGCCGCGTAAACCTTATATCGAGCACAGAAGCCCGTCCGAATTTGATCGGATGGGCTTCTTGGTGGGTATCATGGTTGGATGATCATGAGGAGGTTTCCCTACATGGAATTGTTTGAGCCAATTCTTCATTTCTTTGCACAACGATGGGTCCACAACATCATCTGGGCCGGTATCTTGGCCATCGGCACCGCCGTTGCCGCCAAAATCGCGTCCAAGACCCTGCACCACCTGCTTAACCGCGATGATAACCCGCTCCCAGCATCGAGCATCTTCATCAACATCGCGCGCGCCGTCATCTGGATGATCGGCGGCAGCTTTATCCTCGACAACTGTTTTGGCATTAATGCAAACGCCCTCGTCGCCGCTCTTGGCGTCGGCGGCATCGCCATCTCGCTCGGCTTTCAGGACACGCTGTCGAACCTTATCGGCGGTATGCAGGTGACCTTTATGGGCATCATCAAGCCTGGCGACAATATCGAGGTCGGCGGCGTGTCAGGCGTGGTCCAAGACATCACCTGGCGCCACACGACCATCGAGGACGCCTGCGGGCAGACCATCATTGTGCCCAACTCCAACATCTCCAAGAACACGCTCGTGCATCTGATGCCCTTTGGGCGCGTGGCCGTGCCCGTTGCCGTAAAGGACACGTCTAAGTGGGCTTCCCTTGACGCGCTGGCAGACGAGCTCACGAGCGCAACCAAAACGGCCGTCTCGCGCATCTCTGGCTTTGACAAGGAGCCGTACGTGCTCTTTAGCGAGATCGGCGACTTTGGCATCAAGGGCAAAATCATCTTTATCGTCAGCGACGATAGCACCACTTTTACGGCAGCCGACGCCTGCATCCGCGCCATCGCCCCCATCATCGCCTAAACCACCGCAAAGGGGACAGGCATCTTTGTAGTGGTTTTCATTCGTGGTACCATGGTTCATATCGTTGTTTAAACGACTAAGGGAGTAGACACCATGGAAGAGGCCTATCGTCAAGCACGCAAGCGCGGCGAGCAGGGACGCCGTCGCGCCATCAGCCAAAGCGAGCATCCATACCTTACGGACCTCGATAGCTTGGTTGCTCAGCTCCCCTTAGGTCAGCGAGAGAATGTCGGCCTGCGGGATATTCCGCTCGAAATGGTCGTCGGCACGGTCACCAAGGGCCGTCAGTCCGCCTTTTCGTGTAACTTTATGCCCCTGCTTCCGTTTAGCACCGAGTTCGCCCGCAAGTGGTCCAACCTCTACGACACCCAGGTGACCGAGGGCTATCGCGACCCCGTCATCGTCACCGAGTTCATGCATCGGTTCTATGTCCAGGAAGGCAACAAACGCGTCAGTGTCCTCAAATTCCTAGACGCCCCGACGGTTTCGGCCAAGGTCACCCGTCTCTACCCCGGCACATGGGATTCCGTCGAAAGCCGCCTGTACGGCGAGTTCTGCGCGTTTTGGCGCGTCTGCCCCCTATACGAGATCGAGTTCTCGCGTGAGGGAAACTACGAAACGCTCGCCAAGATGCTCGGTCAGAACCTTATCGAAAAATGGCCGCAGAAAAAGGTCGACTACCTGCGCCACACCTTCCTGCTCTTTAAGCGTGCCTACCTTCGCGCAGGCGGCGACCACCTGGACATTACGCCTGCCGACGCCATGCTCGTCTACCTCAATGTGTACAACCAGGACCGCCTGCTGGATACGCCGACGGATATCGTCGTAAACCGCCTGTGCAAGATTTGGCGCGAACTGGTCATTGCCGGCAAAAATGACGAGGACAAGGTCGATCTCGTCGAAGCGCCGAGCGTCGACGAGGAGGAGATGCCCGCCAAGTCCACCTCCGGTGTGCTCAACTTCTTTATGGGCAAGACCGTCTACTCGGCGGCCAACCCCCTGCGCATCGCCTTTATCCATGAGTTCCCCTGCGCGACGTCGAGCTGGGACAGCCTGCACGACCAAGGGCGTCAGTATCTCGATGAGCACTTTGGCGGTATCGTGCGCACCGAGGCGTTCGAGGACTGTCACGATCCGGACGTGTTCTACGCCGCCGTGGAAACGGCTGTCAAACATGGAGCAAACGTCATATTCTCGACCTCGCACCGCCTGATGGAATACACGCTCAGGGCTGCCGTTGAGTATCCCCGGGTTCGGTTCCTCAACTGCTCTATCGGCCTTCCCCATCAAAGCGTCCGTTCGTACTTTGGCAAGATGTACGAGGCCAAGTTTCTCCTGGGCGCCCTTGCCGCCAGCATGGCGGACAACCACCGCATCGGTTACCACGCGTCGGTCTTCGCCTCGGGCGCACTCAGCGAGATCAACGCCTTTGCGATTGGCGCCTCGCTGCTCGACCCCCGTGCGCAAATTATCCTGACCTGGGGTGATGTGCCCGCTGGAGGTCTCGCCGAGGCCATGTGCCGCGAAGGCGTGAGCGTCATGACCGGCGCTGACATGTCAAAGCCGCTCGAAGACCCAACGGCCTACGGGCTTCACCGCTTGGTCGACGGCAAAGTTACCGGCATCGCCATGCCGGCCTGGAACTGGGGCCGATACTACGAGCTTATCGTGCGAAGCCTGCTGCATGGCACCTGGGATGAGACCAGTGACGACAGCCAGGTTCGCGCCGTCAACTACTGGTATGGCATGAGCTCGGGCGTCATCGACATTCGCTACGCTCCGGGCCTGCCCTATCAGACGCGCAAACTGGTGCAGCTGCTCCGCAATGGCATCGTCGAGGGCTCCATCAATCCCTTTGGCGGCGAGCTTCATAGCCAAGACGGCGTGGTGCAGATCGAGGGCTTTCCCCCACTGCCGAGCGCGCAGATTGTCGAGATGAATTGGCTGGCGGACAACGTGGTAGGCACCATTCCGCAGCTCGACGATGAGCCGGGAGTTACCGCCCTATGAAGATCCTTGCCATAGCCGATACAGAGGAACGATGCCTTTGGGAGTGCTTTCGCAAGGAACGCTTTGAGGGAGTCGACCTGATTTTGTCCGCCGGCGATCTGGACCCGGACTATCTTGAGTTTTTAGTTACGGTCATCAACAAGCCGCTCATCTACGTGCGCGGCAATCACGATGATCGCTACGCACGTCATGCACCGGGCGGATGTATCTGCGTGGAAGACAGCGTGTACACGTACCGAGGGATTCGCATTGCGGGCCTTGGCGGATCCATGCGTTATCGCGACGGCGCCAACATGTACACCGAGCGCGAGATGGCCAAGCGTATGCGCAAGCTGTCCCGCAAAGTGAGGATGGTCGGCGGCTGCGACATTCTGCTTACCCATGCACCCGCCGCCGGTATGGGTGATCTGGACAATCTGCCGCATCGAGGGTTTGAGTGCTTTAACACGGCGCTTGAGTCCTGGGGGGCCGACTACATGGTGCATGGGCATGTACACCAAAGCTATGGTCGCGACTTTCAACGCGAGCGGCAGCATGTGTGTGGAACGACGATCATCAACGCCTGCGGCTATACGCAGTTTGAGCTCGACCAGACGCGCTACCCCATCCGTGGCTGGCAGGCAGCCTGGCTCAATTCGCAAACCATGCGCCGCGAGCTCAAGCGCCACGATGCCATCGAGTCCTCAACAGCCAGAACGCCCTGGTAACCACCTTTAAGGCTTGACGCTGCGCCGGCCCCAAGCACCCCATCTCGCCCCTCAAACCGTCGCTCGCGTACCAAAGTACGCGTCGCTCCTCTTTCGGGGCGGCCTGGGGCACTTGGAACCGGCTCGCTGCGATGCCATAACATTGACGCCAAAGTGCCAAAACCACCACAAAGGTGCCTGTCCCCTTTGTGGTGGTTTTGACCCGAGATAGCAAGAAACCCGGTCCTGCACAAGGCAGAACCGGGTTTCTTTAGCAATGCTTGCTTTGCTCAGGCAGTAACTAGCAGTTACTCAGCCAGGAAGTCGCGCTGGACAGCGGGATCGACCTTGACGCCAGGGCCCATGGTGGAAGACACGGAGATGGACTTGACGTACTTGCCCTTAGCAGAAGAGGGCTTGACGCGCAGGATCTCGGTGTACAGGGCAGCGTAGTTCTCGACGAGCTGCTGCTCAGAGAAGGACTTCTTGCCCAGGGGCACGTGGCAGATGCCGTAGCGGTCGGCGCGGTACTCAACGCGGCCAGCTTTGAGCTCGGAGACCATCTTGGCGACGTCCATGGTCACGGTGCCGAGCTTGGGGTTCGGCATGAGGCCACGGGGACCAAGGATCTTACCGATGCGGCCAACCTTGGCCATCATGTTCGGCGTAGCGATAGCGGCGTCGAAGTTGATCTCGCCCTTCTGGATCTGGGCGACGAGCTCGTCGGAACCGATGATGTCGGCGCCGGCGGCCTCGGCCTCGCGGGCCTTCTCGCCCTCGGCGAAGACGGCAACACGAACGGTCTTGCCGGTGCCGTGGGGCAGGGAGATGGAACCACGGATGTTCTGGTCAGCCTTACGAGTATCGATGCCCAGACGGAAGTGGGCCTCGACGGTCTCGTCGAACTTGGCGGTGTCGAGCTCCTTGATGAGCTTGGCAGCCTGAAGGGGGGTGTAGAGCGTGGCGCGGTCGATCTTCTCGGCAGCGGCGTTATAGCTCTTACCATGCTTAGCCATGTGCATTACCTCCTGTGGTTAAACGGGCGTGAGCCCTCCCACATCGTATCGTGTGCCCTATTGCACACATATAACGGGCACCCCGGTCGGAGCACCCGTCATTACCTAAAGAAATCGCTACTCAGCGATGGTGACGCCCATGGAACGGGCGGTACCAGCGATGATCTTCTTGGCGGCGTCAATGTCGTTGGCATTGAGGTCCGGCATCTTGATCTCGGCGATCTTGGTGAGCTGCTCCTGGGAGAGCTGACCGACCTTGTCGGCCTGGGGCTTAGCGGAACCAGACTTGAGGTTCAGCTCCTTCTTGATGAGGTGAGCCGCCGGCGGGGTCTTGGTGATGAAGGAGAAGGACTTATCCTCGTAGACAGAGATCTCAACGGGGATGATGTCGCCCTTCTTGTCCTGCGTCTCGGCGTTAAAGGCCTGGCAGAACTGCATGATGTTCACGCCAGCAGCGCCCAGGGCGGGGCCGACGGGAGGAGCGGGGTTAGCTGCACCAGCAGGAATCTGGAGCTTAATGACGTTGGCAACCTTCTTCTCAGCCATGGTCATTCCTTTCGAATCACGAGTGTGAAGTACTTGCTATATCGTAAGCACGCACGTGTTAGAAGCACTCCTGAGATGAGCAGTCACAGAAGAAGCACGCTCGCGCGAACGGACGAAAACTTAAGCGATGACAGCGACCTGGTTAAAGTCGAGCTCGACCGGCGTCTCGCGACCAAAGATCATCAGCGTGACCTTGAGCTTGCCAGCCTCGGTGTTAACCTCGGAGACCTTGCCATCAAAGTCGGTAAGCGGGCCATCGGTGACACGGACGGACGTGCCGACCTGAATATCAACCGAGGTGCGCTTAGGCGAATCGCCCTTACCGGGACGACGAGTCATCTTGTTGTACTCGTCACGGGAAAGCGGAGCGGGCTTGCCGTTGCCGCCTAGGAAACCGGTGACGCCGGGCGTGTTGCGAACACACGTCCAAGCATCGTCATCCATCTCCATGCGGACCAGGACATAACCCGGGAAGATCTTGGAATCCTTGGTCTCGCGCTTGCCACCCTCTTTGATCTCGGTGACGCGCTCCATAGGAATCTCGATATCAAAGATACGGTCCTGCATGCCCATGGTCTCGATACGATGCTCGAGATCGGACTTTACGCGGTTCTCGTATCCGGAGTAAGTGTGAACGACGTACCAACGCTTAGACATGGTTTAGCCCCTCAATCCAGAGAACAGAGCAAGAGCCTCGCCAAAGCCAGCATCGAGCAGAGCGATGACGACGCCGACGACGACCAGAGAAGCGCAAACGACGACCGAGTAGTTCACGAGCTCCTTCTTATCGGGCCACGTGACACGCTTCATCTCGGACTTGACCGAAGCGAAATACTTCTTGGTGCGGGCGAAGAAACCAGGCTTCTCGTTCTTCTTGGACTTCGCAGCCTTCTCGTTCTTCTTGGCAACGGCCTTCTTGGCCTCAACCTTGGAGTTGGCGGCAGCGCTGTTGGCAGGTGCCGGCTGCTGAGCCTTCTTCTTGTTCTTCTTGTTGGCCATTTGGGTTACCTCCGCGCAATGCGCTTATACATGAGTAAACCGTAAGCCCCCAAGTGGGAGCTTACGGAATAATGACTGGCACGCCAGGAAGGACTCGAACCCTCAACACTCGGTTTTGGAGACCGATGCTCTACCAATTGAACTACTGGCGTATGTGACTAGAGACTAGCGAGTCTCTTTGTGCAGCGTGTGGTGACGGCACCAGGGGCAATACTTCTTGATCTCCATACGATCAGGCATGGTCGACTTGTTCTTGTTGGTCGTATAGTTGCGGCGCTTGCACTCAGTGCACGCAAGAGTAACTAGAGTACGCATGTATCCTGAACCTTTCATTTCCGCCCCGTACGGGCACGAGTTGTTACTTTATCAGCTCCACGTAAGTGCTGTCAATGAAAACCTCGAGTCAATTGGTTCTCGGTGGATCCATTCATATTTGGAACACATCAATGAAGCCATCGAGAGCTAATCGACGGTGCATCCAGGACCATTATCGATCCTCTCGACACCAGCAACGGCTTAATATCCATTGCAGAAAAGAACCCGGCACCCATATAAGTGCCGGGTTCTCTAAGTCAGCTATATCAAAGAGCTAATTTACTCAATGATCGTGGAGACGATGCCCGAACCGACGGTGTGGCCACCCTCGCGGATAGCGAAGCGCAGGCCCTCCTCCATGGCGATCGGGTGGATGAGGTCGCCCTCGATGGTGATGTGGTCACCAGGCATAGCCATCTCGGTGCCCTCGGGGAGCTTGACCGTACCGGTAACGTCGGTGGTACGGAAGTAAAACTGAGGACGATAACCATCGAAGAACGGGGTGTGACGGCCGCCCTCCTCCTTGGTCAGAACGTAGATCTCACCGGTGAACTTGGTGTGCGGGGTAACCGAACCGGGCTTGCAGAGAACCTGGCCGCGCTCGATGTCCTCGCGCTTGATGCCGCGGAGCAGCAGACCGACGTTGTCGCCAGCCTCGCAGAAGTCCATGGACTTACGGAACATCTCGATACCGGTAACGACGGTGTTCTGGGTATCCTTGATGCCGACGATCTCGACGGGCTCGTTGAGCTTGAGCTCACCGCGCTCGACACGGCCGGTAGCAACGGTACCACGGCCGGAGATGGTCATAACGTCCTCAACGGCCATCAGGAACGGGAGGTCGTTGTTACGAGCAGGCGTCGGGATGTACTCGTCGACGGCGTTCATGAGCTCGCGGATAGCGTCCATCCACTTGGCGTCGCCCTCGAGAGCGCCCAGAGCGGAACCGCGGATGACGGGGATGTCGTCGCCGGGGAAATCGTACTCGGAGAGGAGCTCACGGGTCTCCATCTCGACGAGGTCGATGAGCTCGTCATCGTCGACCATGTCGCACTTGTTCAGGAAGACGACGATGTAGGGAACGCCGACCTGACGGGCGAGCAGGATGTGCTCGCGGGTCTGAGCCATGGGGCCGTCGGTAGCGGCGATGACCAGGATAGCACCGTCCATCTGAGCAGCACCGGAGATCATGTTCTTGACGTAGTCAGCGTGGCCCGGGCAGTCAACGTGAGCGTAGTGACGGGCAGCAGTCTCGTACTCGACGTGGGAGACGGAGATCGTAATGCCGCGCTCGCGCTCCTCGGGAGCCTTGTCGATGTTCTCGAACGCAGTGAAGTCAGCCTTGCAGCCCTCGGTCTCGGAGAGAACCTTGGTGATGGCAGCGGTCAGCGTGGTCTTGCCGTGGTCGACGTGACCAATGGTGCCGATGTTAACATGCGGCTTAGTGCGCTCAAACTTCTCTTTGGCCATAAAGCCCTCCTCTAAACAGGTCGTCCCCGGACGGGACTTTGCCTTTATACCATAGTGGCCTCTCAACATACTATTGAGAAGCCACCGTGTTACCTATGGTAGCGGTGACTGGATTCGAACCAGTGACGCCACGGGTATGAACCGTGTGCTCTAACCAACTGAGCTACACCGCCGGATGGAGCCTGCAACCAGACTTGAACTGGTGACCTCTTCGTTACCAACGAAGTGCTCTACCGACTGAGCTATACAGGCACTTGACGGGTGGGAGCTATAGGATTCGAACCTATGTAGGCAGAGCCAACGGGTTTACAGCCCGTCCCCATTAACCACTCGGGCAAACTCCCAATCGTTCAAGTATCCGCAGGTTCTTTGGTCTTTTGGACCGCCGCCCCCGCGAACGAAGAAGATAATACGATGCAACCTTGGGGGCTGTCAACGAAAACCTCTAGATACACGGTTCCGGGCGTATCTATATAGTCGTGACCTGCGATTTTGTTGAGTTTGGATATGAAGGACGGTGGTTTTGGATACTGAGGTGACGTTTCCCGAGGTAACACTTTGGTGTAGTAGAGTACACCTTCAGAATAGAACTTCGATAACAGCCTATTTGCACCTATATATAGGTCGAGATCGGGCTTCCGCGGCAGATTCGAGCGTGGATTTTCTTCCGTTTGAAATCGAGCGTGGATAATCTCCCACTTTGCCGTGCCATCGAATCCAAAGTGGCAGATTATCCACGCTCATTCACTAAGCGGGAGTTTTTCCACGCTCGTACGTCCGAAAATCCACGCCCGATGAGGACGATCAGCCCCACCCCGGCTTCCGTCTCGATCTGTAACAGTAAGAGGGTTATTCCTCCCCTATCTGTTACAGATCGAGATGTTTCCCGCTCAACCCGTCTTAACGTCTCAATCCGTAACAGCTAGAACGGTTTTCAGCCTCTTCGTGTTACAAATCGAGATGTTATCGGCCGTCCCTTGGCAATGTCTCGATCTGTAACTATAAGGAGGGTCTTCAGCCCACTCGTGTTACGGATCGAGACAAACCTGAAGCTTGGTTGGCGCTAAACACGCTGACTTATCGACATAAAAGAAACGGGCCCTGTCCCACAAGGGAACAGAACCCGAAACTCTCATGGAGCCAGTGACAGGAATCGAACCTGCAACCCACTGATTACAAATCAGTTGCGCTACCGTTGCGCCACACTGGCACACTTGGCGCTTTCGCGCGAAGCCAGTTAAGAATAAAGGAATTGCGGACGGGGTGCAACAGACCCTTTGACCGACCACATCTCAAAACCCTTCGTCAGAACGAATAGTTTTATCCGTTCGCCAAAACCAAAAACTATTCGTTTTGACGATGCCAAGCCGCAACCCATTGATTACAAACTAGTTGGTTGGTCAATCGAGAAAGCAGCTCCCCATAGAAGGTTTCCTACCTCCCGCGCAGGGCCTTGAGCTTGGCCAAGGCCTCGGGGCTCAAGCGGCTGCCCAGGGTCATCTTGATCTGCGGGGCCTCCTCGGCCTCGTGAACGTCGTTGTCAATCTGCTTGATCTCGTCCACCAGCATGCGGCTCGAGATACGCGTGACACCCTTGCCCATGACGACGGCTTGAATTGTGCCGTCACTCGACACCACGGAGCACGCGCGGCCCTCCTCACGTGCCTCGATGCAGAGCTTCTGCACCACGGTATCGGCAGAGACGCCCGTCGGCGAAAACTCGATGCGCACGCCGCGAGCCGGCAGGTTGGGGCGCTCGCTGGAGATATTGCCCGCGCCGTCGAACACGATCACGGCCTCGTAGCGGCCCTGGGCAAAGGCGGCGACGTCGTTGATGAGGGCGGTGCGCGCCATATCGTGAACGTCGCTGGAATACGGATCGTCGGAATGGTCGTATACGAGCTTTTCGTAGCGCGGCGTGCAGTGGATCACGTTGTAGCCGTCGACCACCAGCAGCTCGGGCTTGTTGGAGTGCACCGTCGAGACCGGGTCGGCGATGGCCTGCGCAAACGCATTGCCGCCCACGCCATAGGTCGCGGCCGAAACAATCGGCTTGGCCGAACCCTCGCCAAAGCGCTTGGCCTTGGACTTGGCACGGTTCTTTTTGGACATGCGCTACTCCTCCCCCATGAGCTCGCCAGCGTTGCGGCGCAGCCACTCAAAGCACAGCGCCGTGGTCGCCTGGGCAACATTGAGGCTCTCGGTCATGCCGCGCTGGGGAAGCTTGGTCAAAAAGTCGCATTTCTCGAGCACCAGGCGCGAGATGCCGTCGCCCTCGGAGCCCATGACGAGCGCCACGCGGCCCTCGAAGGGAGCATCCCAGCAACTGCCTTCGGCGTGCTCGGAGGCACCGCCCACCCAAAAACCAGCGGCCTTAAGATCGTCGAGCGCACGGGCGATGTTGGGCACCTGCGCGATAGGCAGATGCATGACGGCGCCAGCTGAAGTCTTGTAGCTGCCCACGGTCACGCCGGCGGCGCGCTTGTTGGCAATGATGACGCCGGCCGCGCCCACAACCTCGGCGGAGCGCACGATGGCACCAAAGTTGCCGTCGTCAGTCACATGGTCGAGCACCACGACAAGTGCCGGGCCCTCGCCTGCGCGGTCGAGAATATCGGCGACATCGGCATAGGGGAAGTTGCCAACCTCGAGCGCGATGCCCTGGTGAGCGCCATGGCTCGACAGGGCATCGAGCTGCGCGCGCGGCACATACTTAATGCGGACACCCGCGGCGTTGAGGTCGTCGACCAGGCGCGACAAGGCGGCATCGCGCTCGCCGCCCTCGGCGATGAGCGCGCACTTGACGGGAAAGCCGGTACGCAGCGCCTCGGCGGCAGCACGGCGGCCTTCGATAAACTCGCCCTTGGGAGCCTGGACAGCGTCGCGGTTGCGATCGCGCTGCGGACGTGCAGCCTGGGTACGATCGCGCTGGCCCTTGGGAGCGGCAGCGCGGTCGTTGCGGCGAATCGGACGCGAGCCAGAAGCGGCCTGCTTGCCGCCACGAGGCGCACGCTTGCGATTGTCGGCCATAGGACGGCCTCCTTAAAAAAAGATTATCAAACGAAACAAAAGAATCGACCGCCCATGAATATTAATTCGGGCGGTCGGTACGGGTTTTCCAAGTGCCCGAGATTGCCGTGAAAGAGGAGCGACGCGTACTTGAGTACGCGAGCGACGGTTTGAACGGCAAGGTCGGGCGCTTGGGAAACCCGCGGGGATTAGAGAGATTTGATACGAGTGCCAGCGGCCGTATCCTCAATCGTCAGGCCCAGGTCCTTGAGCTGGTCGCGGATGGCGTCTGCCAGGTCCCAGTTCTTGGCGGCACGGGCCTCGGCGCGGGCCTCGAGAATCTTGGCAGCAGCCTCGTCCACGTCGTCGCCCGTGTAGGCGACCAGGCCGGCGGCAACGCCTAGCAGACCCAGCGGCAGCTCGACCTTGGGCTCGGGGAGCTCAACGCCAAACGTATCGAGCAGCTCGGCCAGCGTGTCGGCGGCGGCAAGCGCTGCGGCCTTGTCGGCAGCGTCGCCCGCCTGCTCCAAGTACTGGTTGCACTCGGTCACAAAGCCAAAGACGGCACCCATGGCACCAGCAGTGTTAAAGTCGTCGTCCATGCACTCCTTAAAGGCAGCACGAGTCTCAGCGGCCTTGGCGGCAAACGCCTCGGCGGCAGCCGCATCGGCATCGGCCGTCGCGTGGTTCGCGGCCCAGCGCAGGTTCTCGACCGTACCGGCGATACGCGTGAGCGAGTTCTCGGCACCCTCCAGGCGCTCCCAAGAAAAGTCGAGCGGCGAGCGATAGCTCGTCTGCAGCATCAGCAGGCGCAGGGCGGCAGCGGAGTGCTGCTCGAGGACCTCGGCCAGCGTAAAGAAGTTGCCGAGCGACTTGGACATCTTCTCGCCGTCTACCAGCAGCATGCCCGTGTGCATCCAGGTGTTGGAGAAGCCCTGGTGCCAGGCGCAGGTGGCCTGAGCGCACTCGTTCTCGTGATGCGGGAAGGCAAGGTCGGAGCCGCCGCCGTGGATGTCGATCGGAGTGCCCAGGTAGCGATGCACCATGGCGGCGCACTCGGTGTGCCAACCGGGACGGCCCTCGCCCCAGGGGCTCGGCCAGCTGGGCTCGCCGGGCTTGGCGGCCTTCCACAGGGCAAAGTCGAGCGGGTCGTTCTTGTCCTCGTTCTCCTCGATGCGCGCGCCAACCATAAGGTCGTCGATGTTGCGGCCCGAGACCTGACCATAGTTGGGATCGCTGCGCACGGCAAAGTACACGTCGCCGTTATCGGCGGCATAGGCATGGCCCTGCTCGATAAGCGTCTTGATCATGGCGATCATGGGGCCGATCTCTTTGGTGGCACGAGGACGCACATCCGGATCGAGCACGTTGGCGGCGCGCATGACGCCGATGAACTTGTCGGAGAACTCCGTCGCGACCTCGGCGGCAGTGCGGCCCTGCTCGTTGGCGCGCTTGATGATCTTGTCATCGACATCGGTGAGGTTCTGGGCGAACGTGACCTCGTAACCGCTCGCGATGAGCCAGCGGCGAATCACGTCAAAGCTGATGAACGTACGGGCGTTGCCGATGTGGATGTTGTCGTAGACCGTGGGGCCGCACACGTACATGCGGACCTTGCCGGACTCGATGGGCTGGAACTCTTCCTTTTTATGGGTAGCGCTGTTGTAGATACGCATTCGTTACTCCTTAACGGTTTTCTGTAGCAGGCAGACGGCCCAGGCGCCGATTCCCTCGCCCTGGCCTTCCCAACCGAGCTTTTCGGTCGTAGTGGCGGCGACGCCCACGTTTTCGACGTCAACGCCCAAGGCATGGGCAAGGTTGGCGCGCATGGCATCGCGGTGCGGGGTGATCTTGGGTTGCTGACAGGCAATGGTGCAATCGGCATCGACAAACTCAAAGCCCAGCTCGCGCGCATAGTCCATCACGCGAGCGAGCAGCACCATCGAATCGGCACCCTCATAGGCGGGGTCGGTATCGGGGAATAGCTTGCCGATGTCTCCCCCGCGGCAGGCGCCCAGAATAGCGTCGGCCAAGGCGTGCGCGAGCACATCGGCATCCGAGTGGCCCAGCAGGCCGCGCTCGTAGGGAATGTCGACACCGCCGATAATACATCGACGCCCCTCCACCAGACGGTGAACGTCGTAGCCATGGCCAATGCGCAGGTTACTGAACATGGGGAAGATCCTCTCCCTCGGCCATGCGGCCAAGCAGAATCGCGGTTACGGGACGCAGGTCCTCGGGCACCGTCACCTTAAGGTTATCGCGTGGGCTCTGGACGCAGCGGACGCGCCCACCCATGCGCTCGACCAGCGACGAATCATCGGTACCGATAAAGCCCTCGGCAATGGCTGCAGCGTGGGCGCGCTTCATAGCATCGACGCTAAAGATCTGCGGCGTCTGCGCTGCCCAGTAGAGCTCACGCGGCGGCGTCTCGACGATATTATCGCCGTCGACGATCTTGAGTGTGTCGATCGCGGGTTGACCGCACACGACACCGTCGAGCGAGCGGTCGCCCACAAGCACGTCGATTGCATGATCGATGGCCTCGGTCGTGATGAGCGGACGAGCGCCATCGTGAATGGCGACGTATTCAAAGCCCGCCGGAACCGCATGCACGCCGGCACGGGTGGAATCCTGGCGGGTATCGCCGGCATCGGCAAAGCTGATGGGCGTGTCATAGTCAAACGGGTCGATGGCCAGGCGGCGCATCTCGGCACGACGTTCGGCAGGGCAAACCACGACGATGTGGCCGACCTTATCGCTACGGTCAAACGCGCGGATGGACCAGCTCATAAGCGGACGGCCCGCTACATTGACGAGCTGCTTGCCACCGGGGTTACCAAAGCGCTGGCCGCTGCCACCGGCAACGACCACGGCGCATACGGGCGCCATTATGCGTTCCCCTGTTTGGTGCCCTTCATGCGGTACAGGGAGTCCGCAAGAATGGCAGGGTTGTTAACGCCAAAGTCGCCCAGGCGCTCCGGATCCTCGCTGATGTCGTCCATGAGCTCCTGCAGCGAGCCGTACTCGTCGACGATCTTCTCGGCCACGCCGTCGCGCACGACGGACACGCGAGAAAGCGTGCGCAGGCCCAGCGGCGTCATGACGGAGTCCTCGTCCAGGTCGTCATAGCCCAGAACTGCCGCCACGTGCTGCGGGTCGGACAGGTCCTTAGGCGTCATGCGGGCAAGCTCGGCGCGAATCTTCTCGGCGTTGGCCTCAGAGGAATCGCTTGCGTAGTCGCGGATCATCAAGTCGTATTCGGTATCCATGCTGGAGCCCGCGAGCTGCTCGAGCTGCATCTGCACGAGCTTGCCCTGGTTGCCCAGCTTGACAATGCAATCCTTAAGCTCGGTCTTTGCCTGCTGCATGATCTCGAAGCTCGAGAAAATACCGGTAATGTCGGCGAGCGTGACGTAGTCGTCGAGCTCGAGGGCCGTCAGGCGCAGCAAGGAGCGGTCGAGCGACTGACGGGTGGTCTGGAGCGTGGCGACGAGCTGGTTGACCGAGCTCATGATGGTGGTGACGGGCTGGATCTCGTAGCTCTTGCCGTGAACGTACACGTTAACGACGGCGCGACGAGCCGAAACCGAGATCACGATGGCATCGGTGAGCACCGACATGCGAGCGGCGGTGCGGTGACGCATACCTGTCTCGCTCGTGGCGAGCGAGGGATCGGGATTGAGATGGAAATTGGCGCGCAGGATCTGGGTGAGGTCGCCGTCGATGACGATGGCGCCGTCCATCTTGGAAAGCTCGAACAGGCGGTTCGAGGTAAACGAAATGTTGAGCGGGAAGCCGTCGTTACCGGCAGCGAGCACGTTTTCGGTGTCGCCGACGCAAATGAGGGCGCCCAGGTGACCGGCGATGATCATGTCGAGGGCGGTGCGGATCGGCTGACCAGGTGCCGTCAGGCGAATAGCCTGTTCCATACGCTTTTGCAGCTCGTTCTTATCCAAGGCATCGCTCCCATCGTATACGCTCCATAAACGCCAATAAGTTTCTCACGGTTTGCCCCTGTGACGCCCGCAAAATCCGATGCTTACAGAATGAGCGAACACAGCTGAGAGCCCCAATCCAAATGAGCTGCTTATGTGGTAGCATCGGGATTCGCATAAATGAGGGAGTAGTCGCGTGATCGGGTTCGCCTCCGGTGGCGCGGCAAGTCAACACACTGGCCGATGCGGCCTGGCTTGCCTTAATGAACGAGACTCGTGGCTGTGCGCGCAACGCGTACGCCACGGGTCTTTTTTGTTACTCCCCCAAGAGGTACACGCGGGCCCGCCCGCAGAGAGGGAGTCAGACTATGGGACTCGCAGAGCTCGTGTTGCTCGCCATTGGCCTTTCGATGGACGCCTTTGCCGTTTCCATCTGCAAGGGCCTCGGCATGAAAAAGATCAACCTTAAAGTCGCCGTGGTGCTCGGCCTGTTCTTTGGCGGCTTTCAGGCCGGCATGCCCGTAATCGGATGGGCGCTCGGTAGTCAATTCATGGGCATCATCGGACCCATCGACCATTGGATCGCCTTTATCCTTTTGGCCTTCATCGGCGGCAAAATGCTGTGGGAGGCTTTTACCGAGGACGAGGATGAAGGCGACGGCAAGGATGCCGAAAAGATTGAACTGGGCGAGTACCTGATCCTCGCCATCGCCACCTCAATCGACGCCCTGGCCGTGGGCATCTCATTTGCGGCGCTCTCGGTTTACATCGTTCCCGCTGTATCGCTTATCGGCGTCACAACGTTTATCTTCTCCGTTGCCGGCGTAGCGATCGGCCACACCTTTGGCGCGCGCTACGAAAAACCCGCCACCATCGTGGGTGGCGTCGTGCTCATCCTCATCGGGCTTAAGATCTTGCTTGAGCATCTGGGGATCCTCGCACTGTAACGAATAACGGCCGCCCGGCATTACGCCAGGCGGCCGTTTTCATAGCCAGCCGTTTTAGAGCGGCTTAACCAAGGCGACCTTTACGCAGCGAGGCGCTTGAGGACGTCGATGAGCAGCTCGTAGAAGCGCTCGGCAGAGGCGAGCTCCATGCTCTCGTCCGGGGTGTGGACATCGGAGAGCGTCGGGCCCACGGCGATGGCGTCCAGGCCGTGCAGGGCCTCGGCAAACAGGCCGCACTCAAGGCCGGCGTGAATGGACTCGATGCGCAGCTCGGAGCCAAAGAGCTCGCGATAGCTCTCGACGAAGACGTCGCGGACCGGCGAATGCTCGGCATAGCTCCAGCCGGGATACTCAAACTCAAACTTGGCGTCGAAGCCCAGGACATCGGCCAGCGTCTGCAGGCGGTCCTTGAACTCGTTCTGCAGCGAGGTGATCGAGGAGCGCGGGGACAGCATGATCTTGACCTCGTCGTCAGAAGTGGCAACCACACCGATGTTGGAGGAAACCTCGACGGAGCCGTCGGTGGCGACGTTGCGGCGAATCACGCCGTTAGGGGCAAGACGCAGGGCGCGGATGAGGGCAAGCGCGGACTTCTGGTCCATGGCCTCGACCTCGGCGTCGTCGGCAATCTCGACGGTGCAGGTAAAGCCGGGGTCGAAGACCTCGAGCTCGGCAGTGACGTCGGCGATGATGCCCTTTGCGATCTGGGCCGCGGCCTCGGCGGCAGCGTGGTCGGCGTAGACCAGAACAGCTTTGCACTCACGGTTGATGGCGTTGTCCTTGGTGCCGCCGTTAAAGCTAACGATGGCGGGCTCGCCGGCGACCATCAGGCGGTCGATGATGCGGGCCATGATGAGGTTGCCGTTGCCGCGCTCCAGGTGGATATCGCTGCCGGAGTGACCGCCCAGCAGGCCGGAGATGTCGAGCGTGAGGGTACTACCGGTCTTATGCTCGCGCGCGATCGGGCAGGTGTAGGTAACGACGACGCCGCCGGCGCAGCTGACGGTGGCAACGCCCTCTTCCTCGGAGTCAAGGTTAATCATGGTGCGGGCGCTAATCTGGGACTTGTCGAGCGTCTCGGCGCCGACCAGGCCAGTCTCCTCGTCGGTGGTGAACACGCACTCGAGGGCGGGGTGAACGATCGAATCGTCATTGAGAACAGTGAGCATCAGAGCGACGGCAATGCCGTTGTCGGCGCCCAGGGTGGTGCCGTTAGCGGTGAGGACGCCGTCCTTGACGACCAAGTCGATACCATCGGTCGTAAAGTCGTGCTCAACGGAGCCCAACTTGTCGCACACCATATCGATGTGGCCCTGCAGCATCACGGTCGGGGCATTCTCGGCACCGGCAGATGCGGGCTTGCGAATGATGACGTTGTAGACCTCGTCCTGGTACACATCGAGGCCGCGCTCCTTGGCAAACGCGACCAGGAAATCGCTGATGCCCTTCTCGTTGCCAGACCCACGGGGAATCGCGCTGACCTCCTCAAAGAAATGGAACAGCTGGGCGGGCTCGTAGCCGGTAATCTTGTAGTCCATGGTGCCTCCTTGGCGCAACTGGTTAGACAGTAAGACATGCGACTTGTATATTCCCAGACTTTGCGTGCATAAACCAGTCGAAAACGCCGAGCGCCCTCGCATCATCGGCTAACGGTGGACCGTATAGCGTAACGGTCACAGCTTCCGCAGCTCTACAAATCGAGGCGCCCTTTCCGGAGCGCCTCGATTGCGCGTATCAAATTGTCGCCACGCCCTACAGCGCGCCGGAGCCGGCTTGCATCATGCCGCCAGGGCCCGAGGTCACACCACTGCTCACAGGCGCGGCGTTTCCGGTGTGCGGTGCCGCCGGGGCGATATCACCACCGAGCGTACCTGCCGGACGCGGTGCCGGGATCTCGCCCGTGCCGTGGCTAAAGACAAACTTGCCATCGGCCACGTCGCACAGGACGGTATCGCCCTCGCCCCACTCGCCGGCCAAAAGCTCCTCGGACAGCGGGTCCTCGATGAGCTTTTGAATTGCACGGCGCAGCGGACGCGCACCGTTGGTGAGGTCGGTGCCCTCCGCCACGATCTTGTCGTAGGCCGCATCGGTGAGCTTGATGTTCATGCCGTTGGCAATCAGGCGCTGACGCAGGTCGTCCACCAGCAGGTGAGCGATCTTGGTCAGATTCTCGCCCGAAAGCTTCTGGAACACCACGATGTCGTCGATGCGGTTGAGCAGCTCGGGACGGAACAGGCGCTTGAGCTCGCCCATCGCGCGACCACGGATCTCACTCGACGTGAGACCCCGCTCGCCGATGGTACCAAAGCCCACGCTCGCATCCTGCGCAATCTCGCGGGCGCCCACGTTTGACGTCATGATGATCACCGTATTGCGGAAGTCGACCGTCTTGCCCTGGCTATCGGTCAGACGACCCTCCTCCAGCACCTGCAGCAGGATGTTGAAGATGTCGGGGTGCGCCTTCTCGATCTCGTCGAACAGCACAACCGAGTACGGGTGGCGACGAACAGCCTTGGTGAGCTGGCCGCCCTCGTCGTGACCGACGTAACCCGGAGGGCTACCGATGAGCTTGGAGACCTCGAACTCGCTACCGAACTCGGACATGTCGAAGCTGATGAGCGCATCCTTGCTGCCAAAGAGGTACTCGGCGAGCGTCTTGGCGAGCTCGGTCTTGCCCGTGCCGGTGGGGCCCAGGAAGATAAAGCTGCCGCCGGGGCGACGCGGATCCTTGAGCGGCGAGCGGCTGCGGCGCACGGCCTTGGCAACTGCCTCGACAGCCTCATCCTGACCGATGATGCGCATCTTGAGCACGCTTTCGGTTTGCAGCAGGCGACGGCTCTCGCTCTCGGTAAGCGAGGACACCGGCACGCCCGAAGTCACGGACACGATGTCGGCGATCTGGCTCACGTCGATGGTGAGCGGGCTGGCGTCGAGCTCGGCGGTCCAGGCGGCCTTGGCCTCGGCGAGCTCGATCTCGGCAGCCTTCTGCTGCTCGGTGATCTCGGCGGCCTTGTTCATGTCGTCGCTCTCGGTGGCCTCCTGCGCGGCGGCCTTGAGCTCCTCTATGCGATGCTCGGCCTCGCGCACCGGCTCGGGCGCGCGATTCGCGGCGATACGAGCGCGGGCACCGGCCTCGTCGATGAGGTCGATAGCCTTATCGGGCAGGAAGCGATCCTGGATGTAGCGGTTGGAAAGGTTCGCGGCGGCCTCGATGGCACCCTGCGTATAGCGCACATGATGGTGCTCCTCGTAGCGCGGCTTGAGCGCGGTCAGGATCTTGACCGTGTCCTCGACGCTCGGCTCCTCGACATCGATGGTCTGGAAGCGACGCTCGAAGGCCGGGTCCTTGGTGAGGTACTTGCGGAATTCCTCGGCCGTGGTGGCGCCGATAATCTGGAAGGCACCGCGCGCGAGCACCGGCTTGAGCATGGAGCTCGCATCGATAGAACCCTCGGAAGAACCGGCACCGATGATGGTGTGCATCTCGTCGATAAACAGGATGACGTCGTCGGCTTCGGTTGCCTCCTGGATCACGTTCTTGAGGCGCTCCTCAAACTCACCGCGATACTTGGCACCCGCCACGAGGCCCGGCAGGTCGAGCGTCCAGATATTTTGGTTCATGAGGTTCTCGGGCACGTTGCCGGCTGCAATCTGCTGAGCCAGGCCCTCGACGATGGCCGTCTTGCCCACGCCGGGGTCGCCCAGAATGAGCGGGTTGTTCTTGGTGCGGCGCGAAAGAATTTCCATCATACGCTGGACTTCCTTTTCGCGACCAATTACAGGGTCGAGCTCGCCATCGCGCGCCTTCTGCGTGAGGTTGATCGCGAACTGCTTAAGCGTATCGGTGCCACTCCCCTTTTGCTGCGAGACATCCGAGCCGCTAAAGAACGGCAGGCCCGCGCCGGGACGACCAGCACCGGCGCTGGCGAGCGGACGCTTCTTGTCCTGATCCTTGGCGGTGAGTTTCTCGATAGCCTTTTTGATGGAGGCAGACGACACACCCAGGCGCATGAGGATGTCCATGGCCATGCCGTTGCCCTCTTCGACGATGCCGATCAGCAGGTGCTCGGTCGACACATAGGTCTGGTTGTTCTCGCGTGCCACGCGGAAAGAGCGCTCCATCACGCTGATGACGAGCGGCGTAAAGGCGAGCTTAGCGGCCTCGGTCTCCTCACTGGGCTCGGGAACCGTGGTCTGGACCTCTTTGAGCGTGTCCATGATGTCATCGTAGGAGATGTCGAGCGAACGCAGTGCCTCGGCGGCAATGCCCTCGTCCTCCTTGGCAAGTGCGAGCAGCAGGTGCTCGGTGCCCACCTTATTTGAATGAAGATCGAGCGCCTCTTGCTTGGCCATGGACATGACCTTACGCGCACGATCAGTAAAACGGTCTAACATGCTAGTTCCTCTTAGACGAGCTAGTTTTTTTCAAACGCAAAGCGCCGCCCCGCGGCAGCGCTTTGGTCTCTTTACCCATATGGAGTATATGTTAACCGTTGGGACCTTTCCCGCCCGTAGCCGTGCGACAACGTCTACAAAAAAGGAATCGCCGGGTGCGGCGGACGCTCTAGGTTAGAGTCTGTTGCCTAGCAGGCAGGCTCAACACCCATGTCGTCGGCAACGTCATTGACGGCATCGGCAACGGGAGCGCCAGGCATGCGCACGAGCTCCATATGCTGCTCTTCAAAGACGGTTCCCATGGGAAAGGCGCGGCGGAAGACAAAGCGAGCAACCGGACCAGCCACCAGCAGGTTCCAGGGCAGGGCCATGATAAAGTTGCGCGGGATGTTGATGAGCCACATCATCGGCAGCGCCTGCAGGTTGGCGAGCGGGCCACCGGGCATGTGGAACAGGCCCTCGCACGCACCGTAGAACGACATGATGATGACCATAGGAACGACCATGCAGGAGCTAACGGCGAGCGTCATGGCGAGCGGCGAGCTCTGGCCCGGCGCGACCAAGTACTTAAAGGCGAAGCCTTTGGCCAGCGGGCTGGCGATAAACCAGTCGCAGCACATGGCAAAGACGTAGGCAACGGGGAAGCCGAGCCATGCAGCGGCAATGACCTCGCCGTTGATGGCCCCATGCTGCAGGGCAACGTTGTAGATGCTCATCCAGAGCACCATGCAAAAGCACATGATAAAGGTGAACAGCAGGCTCTCTCGTTTGTTGATAGGCATAAAGGGCAGATTCCTCTCTGTGTTGTGCCGCGGCACCACGCAACAAAAACGGGCGGGCAAGATGGAGCTGTTGGGACTTCATCTCGCCCGCCCGTGATACGTGCGTCTGCGACTACTTATGTGGTGGAACCAGCCTAGCACGAAAACCCCGCGTTTCGTAAGCGTTGAGTTTATGAAGATGCAGGGCACCAATAATCCCCCGACCCCATAAGTTGCGGTGGAATACGGACTGTTTTGACCCTTGAAGCAGCAATTCAGTCCCTATTTCACCGCAACTCATTTGGTGCAAAGTAGCCTGTTCCCCTTGCACCAATTAGCTGGTGTGGCGCCAGCGAGGGTCGGTGAGGGTTCTCGCCACACCAAGGCCAACGGGCAGAAACGCCACGATGAGCACTGCACGCACAAACCAGCCGAGCATATTGACCGTGTCGAAGGTGCACATGTAATACATCGAGCGATACAGATACAAGCCCGGCACCATAATGACAATCGATGGCACCGTGAGGGCGATACGTGGGTAGGTGAGCTTGATTTCGGCTAAGCTCGCGAGCAGCCCCGATACCAGCGCACCGATAAACGCTGCTGCCTCGGGAGGCATACCTGCGCTCAGGCCCAGGAAGGGAAACAGCGTCGGAGCATCGACGAGCGTAAGGCGCAAGGTATTGGACACGGCGCCGATGAGCCCTGCCGCCGCTGCCATCTTTACCGGGCTGTTGAACATCACCGAGAATCCGAATACGCCAACGAAGCTCATCACCACGCGCAGGAGCGTAAGGGCAAGCGGCGAAAGGCCGAGCGGGGCGAAGTCGTCCGGCGCCAGGCCAACACACTCGGCAACCATCCAACCTACGAGCGTCGCCATCACAATAATCGATACGGCATACGAAAGGCGCTCGATACCGCTTCGCATGTCGAGCTTAGCGATGTCGAGGCCTGCCGTAATGAGAGGAAAGCCGGGGATCACAAAGAGCATGGCGCCGATATAGCCTTCTTGGTGCGACATTGCCCCCGGTATGACCTGGCCAAGGCCGAGCAATGCCAGCAGATACGAAACGCAAGCGAGCGCAACGCCGATCGTCAGCGCACTAAACTGGCCAAGGCCCTGCTTGAGAATATGGGAACGAGCAAAGTTGCCGACACCAGCGCCCGCGAATGCACAGGCCATCTCGATAGGGCCGCCGCCGAGCAAAAAGACGAAGGCGGCGCAAGCACAGCCCGCCGCAAGGCCCTGTTGCCAGGGAGCGTAATCGGGCTTTGAGCTCTCAACGGTCTTGAGCATCTCGTGATACTCGTGTACCGTGAAGCGACGACCATAGGTCTCGATTTCCTTGAGGAAACTCTCCATCATCCAAATGCGATGGGTATTGACTCCCGTTGTGGGCAGGCTGACAACCTCGTTAAAGCAGTGGCCATCTTCGATGCAAGTGCACTCAAACGACAGAAGACTCAGGTCGACGTGAATCGTGACGCCGAGTACGGCAGCAACACGATTCATGGTATCGCGCACGCGCCAGGCACCTGTTCCGCTTGCCAGCATAAGCATGCCGGTGCGGCAGATGATGGATGACTTATCGGTGAGCGGCGCATCGACGGCAAGCTCATCGCCTGCCGTCACGATCTGGTGCCAATCAGTTTTCATATGGAGCGCGCCGGCACGAACGCCGTGGTGCATAGGGACTCTCGAGAATAGCGAATCGGGGCGCGAAGGCTGTGGGGGCTCCGCTGATCCGACCTCGTCCTCGTCGGGCTCTTCATCAACAAGGTCGAAAGTATCGAGCGCCGCCGGCTCGCGACGGTCGATCAATTCCTCGTCCTCATCATCAAAGTAGTTGAACTGATCGAGCATGTCCTCTTCGATTGCACGCTCGCTCGCGTCGTCCATCCCGGTGCTCCCTTCCTGTCGACTAACCCCCATCCTAGGCAGCAACGGCTAAAGGAAACATAAAAGAGACGACTGTCATGCGAGCCATGTGGGCAATATCCGTTGGGTAGTCGTTTAAGAACGTCCCCAATGACTACATCGATGTTCTAAGTGTCAACCAAGTCAACGCCGCAGATAGAGGACGGACAGCGAGCGACGCCCAGGGCGAACAAGTTGGCATGAAAAAGGCAAGGCATAGACCTTCTGGTCATGCCTTGCCTTTTGAATGACAAATTGTCGCCCTGGGCGTCGCGCAGCGTCGGCTGGTCCGCCGTTCGGTAGAACGGCGGAACCAATTAGTACATCTTTGCGCCGGCAGGGATGGAAGCGTCGAGCTGGATCAGGTTGAGGCGCTCCTCGCCCTCCTCCTCGTGGATGGCGCTGATGAGCATGCCGCAGCTGGGGATACCCATCATCTTGCGCGGAGGCAGGTTGGTGATGGCGAGCAGGGTCTTGCCGACCAGGTCCTCGGGCTCGTAATAATCGTGAATACCGGAGAGGATGGTGCGGTCGGTACCGGTGCCGTCGTCGAGCGTAAAGTTCAGCAGCTTCTTGGACTTCTTGACGGCCTCGCATGCCTTGACCTTCACGGCGCGGAAGTCGCTCTTGGAGAAGGTATCAAAGTCGACGAACTCCTCAAACAGCGGCTCGACGGCAATCTTGGAGTAATCGAGCGTGGGCTTAAGCGACTTAACGAACGGGCTCGCGGCGTTGCCGGCCTCTGCAGCCTTGGCGGCAGCGGCACCGGACTGGAAACCCTTCTCGGGCTTCATGTGCGGGAACAGCAGGACGTCGCGGATAGAGGCCTGGTTGGTGAGCAGCATGACCACGCGGTCGATACCGATGCCGATGCCGCCCGCAGGAGGCATACCGTACTCGAGGGCGCGCACGTAATCCTCGTCGTACTCCATGGCCTCGTCGTCGCCGCCGGCCTTTTCGGCCATCTGGGCAGCAAAGCGCTCGGCCTGGTCGACCGGGTCGTTGAGCTCGGAGAATGCGTTCGCGTACTCGTGGCCGGCGATGACCAGCTCAAAGCGGTGGGTCAGGCGCGGGTCGTCCTCAAAACGCTTGGCGAGCGGGCTGACCTCGATGGGGTAATCGCACACGAAGGTGGGGTTGACGATGGTGTCCTCGCCCAGCTCATCGTAGATCTCGGCGATGATCTTGCCGGCGGTCCACTCGGGCTTAATCTCCAGGCCCTTCTCACGCGCGGCAGCAGCAAGCTCCTCGACCGGCGTGTCGATGGTGACCTTCTTGCCGAGCACGTCCGAGACGATGTCGGTCATGGGACGGCTGGCCCACTCGCCGGACAGGTCGATGGTCTGGCCCTGGTACTCAATAACCTCGGGGTTGCCGATAGCCTTGTTAGCGGCCTTAATGACACCCTGGGCGAGCGCCTTCATGCCCTCGAGATCAGAGAAGGCGCGATAGGCCTCCATCGTAGTGAACTCGGGGTTGTGGGTAAGGTCCATGCCCTCGTTACGGAAGATACGACCGATTTCGAACACGCGCTCAAAGCCGCCGACGATGCAGCGCTTGAGGTGCAGCTCGGTGGCGATACGCAGGTAGCACTCCTGATCGAGCGCGTTGAAGTGCGTGATGAACGGCTTGGCAGTAGCTCCGCCCTGGATGGTCTGCAGAATAGGAGTCTCAACCTCCATGTACCCATCGGACTCCATAAAGCGGCGGAACGTGGAGAGGATCTGCGAGCGCTTGCGGAAGGTCTCGCGAACGTCGTCGTTGGCGATCAGGTCGACATAGCGCTGACGATAGCGGGTCTCCTTGTCGGAGAGACCGTGGAACTTCTCGGGCAGCGGGCGAACGGCCTTGGAGAGCAGCGTCGCGCTCTTGGGGGCAACGGAAAGCTGGCCACGCTTGGTGCGCACGACTACGCCGGTCACGCCTAGGATATCGCCAAGGTCGAGGGCCTTGAGCGTATTCCAGGCGGCCTCGTCCATATCGTTGATGCGGCAGAACAGCTGGATCTCGCCGGTCGCGTCGCGCACGACGATGAACATGATCTTGCCCTGACCGCGCTTGGCGACCACACGGCCGCCGATCTTCACAACGTCCTCAGTGTCCTCGCCATCGGTGAGCTCGGCGTACTTAGTCTCGATGTCGACGACATAGTCCTCAATCTCGGAGTGCTCGGGATAGGGGTTCTGGCCCGCCTCGAACAGGGCGGCGCGCTTTGCCAGGCGCGTGGCGCGCTCGTCGTTGAGCGTCGATGCCTGCTCGGCGGCGTTCTGGTTCTCTGCCATAGTTAGCTCCTCAAACTAAAACGCTCCCCAGGATTCGGTCCCAGGGAGCGAAAACATACCTTTACGCGGGACCGTGGTCTAGCGTGCGATCTTTGCGATGGTGTAGACGCGGGTCTTGCCGGAAGGCGTAACGACCTCGACGGAGTCGCCCTCGCCGTGACCGATGATGGCGTGGCCGACCGGAGACTCGTTGGAGATCTTGTGCTCGAGCGAGTTGGTCTCGGTGGTACCGACGAGCGTGACTTCCATGACCTCACCGTTGGGATCAATCAGAGAAACGGTGGAACCGATGGAGACGGTCAGATCACCTGTGGTGGCAGCAACCTGAGCGTTGGCAAGGATGGCCTGGATCTCGGCAATACGAGCGGCGTTCTGGGCCTGCTTGTCCTTGGCGGCATCGTACTCGGAGTTCTCCGAAAGGTCGCCGAACGCGCGGGCTTCCTTGATGTCCTCGACGATCTCCTTGGCGTAATCACCCTCACGCCAAGCGAGCTCCTCGACGAGCTTCTGGCGGCCCTCAGCGGTCAGTACGATCTGGCTTGCGTCCATACGGATATCTCCCCAACTCTGATCAAACAATCAACTGTCAACAAAACGAAAAAGACCGGCTAGCCTGCGGGCAAGCCGGTCAGGTGCTCACCCCAAAGGGATGGGACTACTCTGCGTCCGCGTCGCTGTCCTCTGCCTGCTTCTTCTTGGCAGCAGCGAGCTTGGCCTCGAGCTCAGCGATCTCCTTGTCCTCCTCGGACTGCTCGACCACGACCTCCTCGGCCTGCTTGGTCTCGGCCTTATCGTCGCCCTCCATACCCTCACGGATATTCTTGACGGTGGAGCCGAGGGACTTGCCGAGCTTCGGCAGGTTCTTGGGCCCGAAGATAATCAGGACAACGACGAGAATAATGATGAGCTCAGGAGCCCTCAGTCCAAACATGTAGACCTCCACAATACAGCGAGACAAGCTCGAATGAGTATACCGCGGGTATCGCGGTATCACAACAATAGCTAAAAAAAGGGACCGCAAGAAGCGGTCCCTCCTCATGCTCTGGTCGGGTTGACTGGATTTGAACCAGCGACCCCTGCGTCCCGAACGCAGTGCTCTACCAAACTGAGCCACAACCCGTTAGCTCGACTATAGTAACAAAGATTTCCATCGTGTGCTAGAGAAATTTTTACTTCTTTGGCACTTCGATGCGAACCGTGTTGGGAATGAGCTCCGTCGCGCAGGACCACCAGCCGTTTTGCTGGGCAGCGTCGGCAAGCCTTTCGGCCGTGGCGGCGGTGTCGCAAATGGCAAACGAGCAGGCGCCCGATCCGCACACATCTACAGCAACGGTGCCGTCTTGTTTACGCAGCCAATCGAGAACCGTTTGTATCTGCGGCTCCATCTGCGCGGAAATGACACCTAGGTTGTTATGGATGAGCGCATATGCCGTCTCGGCATCACCAGCACGCAAGGCAGAAGCTATCGCGCCGGGCTTGTCTGCAGGCACCGGGGCCTCGTCAAAACGTCGATAGGCTTCAATTGTCGAAACGCTTGCCTCGCGCGGCTTGACCAACACGACGGGCGTTGCGGGCAGCACGGGATACTCAGTTGCCAGCACGTCTCCCCCACCTACGTAGAACGAAGGGCTCGCGTGCAAAAAGAACGGGACGTCAGCACCAATGCCCCGCGCAATGTCGTCGAGCGCGGGGTCGGTGCGATCAATTCCCCAGAGCTCCGCCAAGGCGACAATGACCGCGGCCGCATCCGTCGAGGGACCGCCCAAGCCGGCGCACAATGGAATGCGCTTCTCAATCGTCACGCAGATGTTTGCCTCGCGACCATAATGCTCGGCCATAGCAACCGCAGCCCGATACGCCGTATTCTTTTGCATGGGAAAATCTGATGACGGAACCGTCTGGACGGTCAACGCCTGCGCCGGCGTAACCGTCACGGTATCGGAAAGACCGACAGCTGCCATCAGGGAATCGACCCTGTGGTAGCCGCGGTCATCGCGCTCGGTATGAACCCCCAGGTAGAGGTTAATCTTTGCCGGCGCGGAAAGAGTCAGGGACCGATCGGTCACCGCTAGTGCTCCTCGAGCTGATTGCCGAGCGGGGTAAAGATATGCTCGCCGCTCTCGGGGTCGAACAGCTCGACCTGACCGGTGAGGACATCGATATACTGGTAGGACTGACGCGACTTGCGCCCGCGACGTTCGTCGACCTCGACGATAAAGACGGCGGGGTGGACGCTCTTGATGGTGCCCATGCGCTCGACGACGCGGGTGCGGCCCATGTTGGCCTTCACCTTGACGCGATCGCCCACCATATCGGTCAGCTTCTCGTGGATGTCGTCGACGTGATTGACTTCCATCTCTTCCATGAACAGGGCCTCCAGAAGGTGCAATTCAAAAAGGGGACAATACCCCTAAGATAGACAAAACTCTAATACTATAGCACCCTGCTGCCGCCATACGCAAGTAGCTAAATAAGCCCCGTCCCAAATACGCACCAGACGACAACCTCGCATGACCAGTTGTTACGCGGTTTGGTAAAACCGCGTAACCTAAAGGTTGTCCGTGTCCAAGACGATGGTGAATGGGCCGTCGTTGACCAAGTCGACTTTCATATCAGCGCCAAAGATGCCGTGCGCCACGTGTTCGACATCTTGGCGAACGAGCGTCAGGAAGTACTCGTAGAGCTCGTTGGCGACATCGGGGGCGCCGGCATCCGTAAACGATGGGCGGCGGCCGTGACGGCAATCGGCGAACAGCGTGAACTGCGACACTACGAGAACCTCGCCGTCGACATCGGCAAGCGCCAAGTTGGTCTTGCCGTTCTCGTCCTCGTTAATGCGCAAGCCCCGGAGCTTGCCCCACAGCTTATCAGCCTCGGCGCGCGTGTCGCCGTGGCCCACGCCCAACAGCACCAGATAGCCGCGTCCAATGCGGCCCACGCACTCGCCGTCGACCGTCACGCCGGCGTTGAGCACGCGCTGCACCACCGCACGCACGGCCTACTCCTCGCCCGTCAGCTTGGCGGACAGATGCTCGAGCGCATGGAATCGATGGCTGATGGCGTTCTTCTCGTCCGCCGTGAGCTCGGCCATAGTCTTGCCCGGCGTATCGACCGGCAGGAACAGCGGGTCGTAGCCAAAGCCGTGATCGCCGCGGCCCTCGTGCGCGATAACGCCCTCGCAGGTGCCCTCACCATAGGTGACCAGGCCGTCCGTGTCGATGAGCGCGACGACGCTCATAAAGCGTGCAGTGCGATCCTCGTCTGCCACGCCCTCCAGATTCACGAGCAGCTTGGCGTTGTTGGCGGCATCGTCGCCATGCACGCCCGCATAGCGTGCGCTATACACGCCCGGCTTGCCGTCCAGCGCGTCGACGACCAAGCCAGAATCGTCGGCGATGGCCATAAGGCCCGTCTCCTCGACGGCAGCCTGCGCCTTGATGATGGCGTTCTCCAAAAACGTCGTGCCGTTTTCCTCGGGATCCTCAAAATCACCCAGCTGGCCGAGCGCCACAAAGCGAACCTCGCGCATGACCTTGCCCAAAATGGCCTCGATCTCGGTGAGCTTATGGGCGTTGCCCGTTGCCACGACAATGGTCGCTGCCGGGTCGAGGGTGTCGATGTCAATCTTCTCAAGTGCCATAGCTGGCCTCCTTTGTCTCTATAGCAATGCCGAGTTGAGGACGACGAGGACCTCGGCCTCTCTCCCCTCTCAATCAACGGCAGTCTTATACTTCGACGTTTTCGCAGATAAAACCTGCCAAAATAACCCTGTCCCCTTTTGGCAGGTTAGGCGAGGGCCTGGCGCTGAAGCTCGATGAGCTCGGCAACGCCCTTGTCGCCCAGGTCGAGTAGGGCGTTGAGACGCTTACGGTCGAAGGGCACCTGCTCACCGGTACCCTGAAGTTCGATCATCTCGCCGGAATCGGTGGCGACGAGGTTCATGTCGACCTCGGCGTGGCTGTCCTCGGAATAATCCAAGTCGAGCAGCGTATTGCCGTCGACAACGCCCATGGAGATGGCAGCCACCTGGCCGGTAAGCGGGATGCGCTCGAGTTTGCCCGCCTCGACCCACATGGCAAGGGCGTCGTGCAACGCCACCCAGGCGCCGGTAATGCTCGCCGTACGCGTGCCGCCATCGGCCTGAATCACATCGCAGTCGACGGTAATGGTATACTCGCCGAGCGCCTTCATGTTGACGACGGTACGCAGACTGCGGCCGATAAGCCTCTCGATCTCCATGGAGCGGCCCTTGCGGTTGGCATGCTCGCGTTTGCAGCGTTTACCGGTCGAGGCCGGCAGCATCGCATATTCCGCCGTTACCCAGCCGGCCTTGGCGCCCTTGCGCCAACCCGGGACGCCCTCCTCGATGGTGGCGGCGCACAGTACGCGCGTGTCGCCAAACTCGGCCAAACACGAGCCGTGGGCGTGCTTCATGACGCCACGGGTGAGCTTAACGGGACGCAACTCGTTGGCGGCGCGGCCGTTGGCGCGGTTGACCTGCATGTACTCCATAGAAAGATCCTTTCGGCAAAAGATGTGGCGAAGGCTTTGGCGGCTGCCTTACATCTATTTCAGCTCATCGATATCGATATGTTCGATGCTCTTGAGCGGCTGACCAAAGATAAAGCTGCCCGCCACCGCAAACTCGGCAATGTTATCGGCCGTCGTGGCAAAACGATGCTGCGGCTCGGCGGCGACGCCCGCCAGCTGCTCGCGGCGCGTGAGGATATCGGTCAGCTCGCGCGTGGTCTCCTCGGCGGAACTCACGACGCGCACCCCAGGCCCCAGCGCATGGCGGATAGGTCCCACCAACAGCGGAAAATGCGTACAGCCGAGCACCACGGTATCGATACCGTGGTCGCGCAGTGGCTCAACCGTGGCACCCACCAGCGCACGCACGGCAGGCGTATCGAAGATGTCCTCGTTCTCAAGCCACTGCTCTTGCAGATGCGCACCCGAGGCGAGCTCGTGTTCGACAACCTCGACAAAGCTCGAGGCAGGACAGCCGTATACATCGACGCCGGCATCCAGGTCCTGAATGGCGCGCGTGTAGGCGCCCGAGCGAATGGTGAGGTTGGTGGCGAGCACGCCCACCCGGCGCGTGCGGGTGCTGTTGATTGCCGCGCGTGCGCCCGGCGCGATCACACCGATCACGGGAACGTCGAGCACCTGCTGGGCCAGACGCAAGGCCGCAGCGGTCGCCGTGTTGCAGGCAATGACCATAATCTTGACGTCGTGCTTCGAAAGCCAACGACCCGCCTGCAACGCAAACGAGCGCACCTCATCCTCGGTGCGGGTGCCGTAGGGGCAGCGTTTGGTGTCGCCGAAGTAGTAGACGGACTCGTGCGGCAGCGCCGTCGCGATGGCGCGCGCAACCGTCAGACCGCCCAAACCAGAATCGAACACGCCAATCGGGCGCGTGTCGCCTGTCGGATTCTCGATATCGGACATTACCTCACCAGTCTCTCTCGAAAAGACATGTCCAAGTGCGGCGGCGGCGCGCTACGAACGCGCCGCGACCAGCAGCTCTGCCGTCGCCGCCCAACCGTCGACAATTTTGCCGCGCGTAACGAAAGCGTTCTCGCAAGCAGCCAGGAACTCGGGCGCGCCGGCGCTCGTCAGGCCATTCTCGACCAGGCAGAACGTGCCCACGTGATCGGCCATGTAGAAGTCGGACTCGGAATCGCCGAGCGCGAGCGTCTCCTCGCGCTCGATCCCCAGGTGCTCGCAGAAGCGCGCAATGGCGACGCCTTTGTTGAGGCCCGCGGGGTTGATGTTGAATGCGCGACCGTCCTCGACGCGATCGAGCTCGAGCGTCGTCGGCTTGGACAGATGCGTCAGGTGACCGTTACAGGCCCACACCAGGCCACAGCCTGCCTCGTCGAGAATGGCCTGCGCCTCGTCATCGGGGATGTCGCCGCGCATGCCGACGGTAACCTCGCGGTACTTGTAGCCGGTCGACATGTCGTTGTGATACTCGATCTTGTGCGGCCAGCGGGCGAGGATCTTCTCGCACACGCCAGTCTGCTCAATCACCTGGTGCGGCGTGAGACCGCAAGATGGGTCGTAGGGCATATCGCCGGTCAGATACTCCCAATCGTTGGCCTTGAGATCGTACATGACCAGGCCACCCATCTCACCAATGTAGGAGTTGAGGCCGAGCACGCGCGCATCCTCGTGGATCATGGTGCGGTTGCGGCCCGAGGTGGGAACCACTTGGATGCCGGCGCGGGCAAGTGCCACGACAGCCTCGACGAGCTTGGTCGAGGGGTTGCCGTCGTTGTCGCGCAGCACGCACGAGCCGGGTGCGAGCATCGTGGCATCCAGGTCGGTAAAGACGTACTTGACCTTGGCCAAGCGCTCGCGCATCTCGCCCGAAAGCTCGGCAACGGTCGGCAGGGTGTTGTGGGACATGGTTACTCCGTTTACGTAGAAGGGTTTGGACTTGGACGGCATGCTTTGCTTGAGGGAACACGCTTATGGCGACAGCGCACTCAGGGCGCCGCCGCCGTCATGGTTCATTAGTCAAACTGGGTAACATCGATCAGGCGATTGGCCAACGAAAGGTCGCTCTCGATGGGCACGAACTCGTCGCCCACGTGCATGAGCTCCTCGTCACCCTTTGCCAGCAGCAAGACAATGGTGGGAGCATCGGGGTTGACGTACTCCTCGCGCGCCGCCTTGAACGCCGCATGCACAGCGGCTTCGCGATCGAGGATGATCTTGTTCGGCGTATCGTCGGGAACATGTTCGGCAAGCTCGCGACAGACCTTCATCGGGTCCTCGTGAGCCGGGTCCTCGTTGGCAAAAATCATCAGGTCGGAATATGGTGCGGCCTCGCGCGGAAGCTGCTCGCGGCGCTCCTGCGCCTTGCCGCCGGCAGCGCCAAACACTGCAATGACTGGGCTAGTGGGAAACGCGCGCTTGACCGACGAGAAAAGCGAACGGAACGAAAGCTGGTTGTGCGCATAGTCAACGACGCAGATCACGCGGCCGTCCTTCGACTCCACGACCTCCATGCGGCCCGGCACACGAAGCTTGGAGAGGCCCTTCTTGATGGCATCGATACCGATGCCGATCTCGTGCGCAGCGGCGATAGCGACCAGCGCGTTCTCCACGTTAAAGTCTCCCGCGATACCCAGCAGGATCTTCTCCCCCGCCTCGGACTCGTCGGCACACAGGCCATGCAAGTTGAACTCGATGCTAAAGCCGACCATGCGCACATCGCTCGCCCACAGGCTTGCCTCGGGATGCTCGACGCCAACGGTCACCAAGCGCTCGGCCGTCGACGCTGCCTCCAGCACACGGTCAACCTCTTCGGTGCCCAGATTCACCACGGCGGTCTTTGCCTGGTCAAAGATCCTGAGTTTGCTCTCAAAATAATCCTCAAACGTGGGGTGTTCGATCGGCGAGATGTGGTCACGGCCGATGTTGAGGAAGCACGCCACGTCAAACGGCAGATTCTCAACGCGTTGGTACTTGAGCGCCTGGCTCGAGACCTCCATGACCATGGACTGGCGACCGGACTCACGGCAGTTGGCGATATGGCGCCAGACCTCGGGGGCCTCTGGCGTGGTATTGGTGCTCTCGTAGCACTCGATACCATCGTCGGTACTCACCGAGCCGATCATGCCGCAGGACTCGCCCGCCGCTTTGATAATCGACTGGAGCATAAAAGCGGCCGTGGTCTTTCCCTTGGTACCGGTGATGCCCACGATCTTGACGTCGTGGTCGGGACGGTCGTAGACCTCCGGCGGCAACAGGGCCATGGCCGTGCGCACGCTATCCACGACCAGCATCGCCGCACCGTTCTCTTTCGCCAGCGGCTCCAGAGACTCGACCAGCGACTCTTCGCACACAAATGCGACGGCGCCCGCATCGAGCGCCATGCTCAAAAACGCGGGCTTAAAGGCAGCGCCCTTGCAAAAGAACACGTCACCTGCCGAGACCGCGCGCGAATCAAACGAGCAGCCGGTCACGGCACGCTCGTCAACCTGCTCCGATGCGCGCAGCTCGCCGCACACATCGAGAAGCTTGGCAAGCGTATCGACCGTGGTCACGGTCGCGGAATCCGAATGGTGCATCTTTCACCTTTCTCAGCCATTTGGCAGGGACGGTTTTTATAGTAACTGAAACGCACCCACGCAAAAACGGCTCCCGGAGGAGCCGTTACGCGCAGGCGTTCGTAAGCCGAGGCTAGGCAGCCTGAACAGCGGGCTGGTCCTCGTCGATAAAGAAGCGCTTGTACCACACCAGGAACACGAGCGGCGTATAGATCTTGCGCTGGAAATCGCCCTTGCCCGCAAAGTGCAGATCGAGCAGGTGCATGAGCTCGTCGGTATCGAAGAACTCGCTTGCCCACGGCGCGGTGAAGTACTCCTTGACATAGTCGTACCACTTTTGCTCGCGCAGCCAGTAGACAATCGGCACCGGGAAGCCCACCTTGGGACGGGTGGCCCACTCATCGGGCAGCGACTTGTTGGCAGCGTGGCGGAGTACCTGTTTGTTGCCGTTCTCGTTGATGCGGTAGCGGTCGGGAATGTGCTCGGCGAACTCCATGACTTTGCGGTCCAGGAAGGGCACGCGCAGCTCCAGCGAGTGCGCCATGCACATCTTGTCGGCCTTGAGCAGAATGTCGCCCGGGAGCCACATGTTCATGTCCAGGTACTGCTTCTTGACCAGCTCGGGCTGACCCTTCACGCGCGCATAGATGGGAGCGGCAAGCTCGAAGGCGCCATCGCCGGTGTTGTACTCGGGCTTGAGCACGCCGTCGACCTCGCGCTCCGGCCATACCAGAGCCTGTCCCAGGAACGACTTCTCAGGGATCTCGGCACCCTTGACCAGGAAGTTATGTCCCTTGAAGTACGGCATATGCAGCGCCAGGTTACCGAGCGCGCGACGGATGGGCAGCGGCACCATCTTTTTGTATTTGCGGACCGGGACCGTGTCCTCGTAGTAGGCGTAGCCGCCAAAGAGCTCGTCGGCGCCTTCGCCCGAAAGCACGACGGTGACGTCCTTGCGGGCCATCTCGGCCAAGAACCACAGCGGCACGGAAGACAGGTTGGACTGCGGCTCGTCCATGTGATACTGGATGTCCTCGAGCGCACCGAAGAACTCGTCGGCGGTAATCATCTTGCGGACATTCTCGACGCCTAGCTTGTCAGAAAGTTCCTTGGCGTAGTTGGTCTCGTTGAAGTTCTTGTAGTCAAAGCCCACCGAGAAGGTCTTGTCGGGCATGAGGCAAGCGGCGATGTAGCTGGAGTCGACGCCGCCGGAGAGGAACGACGCGACCTTGACATCGGCGATGCGATGGGCCTCGACGCTCTCGTGCACGACCTCGTCCAGCTCGTCGACGTACTCCTCGAACGGCTTCTCGACGGCAGAGTAATCGCAATCCCAGTAGCGCTCGATGTTCATCTTGCCGGTCGGGATGTCTACGGTAAAGTAATGCGCCGGCGGCAGCTTGTAGACACCCTCGAAGAAGGTCTCCTCGGTTGCCGAATACTGCAGCGTCATGTACGGACGCAGGGCCTTTTTGTTGACCGCCTTGTGAAAGTGCGGGTAGTCCAGGAAGCTCTTGATCTCGGAACCAAAGAGCACGCCCGGAGCGCCGTCGCCCGCATCGGCCATGGGATAGTAGTAGAGCGGCTTGATGCCAAAGATATCGCGGGCGCCAAAAAGCTTGTTCTTCTTCTTGTCCCAGATGACGAAGGCATACATACCGCGCAAGCGATCGAGTACTGCCTCGCCCCACTCCTCATAGCCGTGCAGGAGGCTCTCGGTGTCGGCGCCGCAGTGGAACTGGTAGCCCTTGGCCTCGAGCTCGGAACGGAGTTCTTGGAAGTTGTAGATCTCGCCGTTGAAGACAATGACGACGCTACCGTCCTCGTTGGCCATGGGTTGGGCGCCAGCCTCGGTCAGGTCGAGGATCGACAGGCGGCGGAAGCCCAGGGCAACGCGGCCGTCGATAAACTGACCGCCCATGTCGGGACCGCGATGGACGATGCGGTCCATCATCTTGGTGAGTACCTCGGATTGGTTATCCGTCCCACCGACAAAACCGACAAAACCGCACATATACTATCCCCTCTGCTGTTGCTGGGCATCAAATCGAATCAGTAGCTTTTGAGTATACCCGAGGGCGTAAAGAGGGGCGGAATGTTCAGGCAATCTCAACTGAATCAGCTCCGCGCCGACACGCGACGGTTACCTTTAATGGATATGAGATGAATGAGGCGATTGTTTTGCTATACTCTCTCCGCACGGGCGATTGGCGCAACGGTTAGCGCAGGTGCTTTACACGCACAAGGCTGGGGGTTCGAATCCCTCATCGCCCACCACTGATTTGGAAACGGTCCTCGAAAGGGGACCGTTTTTTGTTTGGGCCTATTTCATGGGATTCGAACCCGGAAGGGTGCGAAGCTGAGGAAACGCGAAGCGTTTTCCAGCGCAGCACGCGAGGGCCGTAGGCCCGAAGCGAGAGCGGGCGGCGTCAGCCGCACGCGACATCCCTCATCGCCCACCACTGATTTGGAAACGGTCCTCGAAAGGGGACCGTTTTT